>NZ_JAKLTP010000040.1:0-322 GCF_022012365.1 Acinetobacter sp. SM34
AGCTTAAAGGAGGATTTTAAGTATTTAAAACCAATTCTTCAAATGAGGACACACCCTAGGCGTAAAGTACCAAATTCGGTACCTTACGCATGAAAAATGCTTATAAGGTACCGAATTTGGTACCTTATGAAACTGTAATATTCAACTTTTATCTATTTTTAGGAAAACTATTTTCTCCAGGTTTTCTTGATCAGCAACTGCCGATATGCATGTTTGTTTATGACTGTAAAAAAAACTCTACTTTGGAATTTTTATCTCTTGATATCAGATGAAATCAGCATTCATATTGGTGAATTACTGTAATAGATTCTACTTATTATAA
>NZ_JAKLTP010000041.1:0-306 GCF_022012365.1 Acinetobacter sp. SM34
ATTAAACTGAATCTCAAACCCAGTCTTTTACCTCTATTTCGGTAACGTCCAGCAAGGATTTTAAAGGTCTTCAGGCGACCAAATACATGCTCGATCCCGATTCTTCTTTTGTTGATTTCCTGATTATAGATTTTGAGTTCAGGATCCAGTTTACAGCGTCTTTTGGCTTTTAACGGCAATAGGCTATTAGGATACACAGCATAAATTCCCTGGTAGCCTTTATCTGCAAGAACAAAGGCTTCTGAAGGAATCAGCTTTATGTTTCTTTTAAATAGCTCGAAATCATGTACAGCACCGCGACTGCTA
>NZ_JAKLTP010000042.1:0-278 GCF_022012365.1 Acinetobacter sp. SM34
CACTGATCACGGTATGGTGCATGACTTCGAGCTATTCAAACCAGATTCCTTCTGGTGCTTTTATCCTTGCCGATAAAAGCCAAAAGGTACTGTAAACTGGATCCTGAACTCAACAAAAGAAGAATCGGGATCGAGCATGTATTTGGTCGCCTGAAGACCTTTAAAATCCTTGCTGGACGTTACCGAAATAGAGCTAAACGACTGGGTTTGAGATTCAGTTTAATTACTGGAATCTATAACTTGGAGTTGAGTCAAAAATGATTTATGAAAGAGGTCTA
>NZ_JAKLTP010000005.1:0-201538 GCF_022012365.1 Acinetobacter sp. SM34
CGGTCTCGGTCTCGGTCTCGGTCTCGGTCTCGGTCTCGGTCTCGGTCTCGGTCTCGGTCTCGGTTAAAGCCTTGGCTATCTGTTGCGCAACAAAACTCTGGATTTGCTTGAGTTCATGGTCGGTTTTTAGGCAGCGATAGCTCTGCTGTTGTTCCAGCATCCAATGATAAGTGTCATCCAGATTTCCCCATTCGCTGATTAAGGCGGTACGGTTTGCTGCGGGAATTAACCAGATTTGCCAACCTTGGTGTGGGTCATACAGAATCGCCCAACCAAAATCCGGATGCAGATAAAGGGCTTTTTCTAGCGCACTATCTTGCTGAAATACGCCACGAAAAGAGAGCTGAAACAAGGTTTGAGCAGCAAAATCTTTGGCTGCTTTTTCAGGCTGGATGTGTGATTTAAATTTTAAGATCTGTTTTTTAAAAATGGGTTCATCGCATAAAGCAAAGATTTCTTTTACCCGTGCTTTTGATCGGGCAATTTCAAAAAAAGATAAGGAACGTTGCTCCAATCCATCGAGGAGTTGATTTAATTCTTTAATCAGCTTGGCTTTTTCCAATACATTCATGCGCTGACCTCTAGAGATGCTTTTGTGCTTTTTCTAGATAACTTGCCAATACGATATTAATCGCAAGTTCAAGTAATTTGTATTCTGCAGACGTGGGCTGAGGGTAATGCTCAGCAAGCACGACCAACTTGTCGATGTTGACCGTTTGCGGAGGAATCTTCCCTTGAATCAGCGCTTGAAGTTCTTGCATATGAACACTTTTGATAGAGTGAATTATTTGTTTAATTGTTTTGATTATATGTATTTAGCAAGAAAAAGCATGAAAAAAATTGTCAGTTTTTGAGCATTTATAGACATAATTTGCAAAAAATGTAAATTTTAAATAAAAAACAAGCAACTTTTTTTGGCGAGGTCGAGACAAATCCTGCAATAAGTTTGTAGTTGTTGAATAGTTTTGAAAAGAAAGGGATGAAATTGCGACAAAGAAGAAATTTTGTCTGAATAAAAGCTGAAAAATAAGCTGCTGATTAATGGACATAAAAAAACCAGACGGAGATCACGCAGTCTGGTTTTTATTTGTAGCGCTGGTTAAGCAGCTTTTTTAGATCCAGTTACACTGTGCTCGACAGCATCAGTAGCAGGTGCTTTTTGTTCAGCATTCATTGTTTCAACCGCTTTTTTAACAGGGAAATCTGGAATATAAACAATTTGAGCAGATACATGGGCAGAGTAAGCCACAACAGCTACAGCCAAAAACGATTTAATCACGTTCATCATTTTTTTCCTTTAGATGCAAGGATGTCTGGAATATTAAAAAAATAAACCAGGCAAGGAGATGGGTAAAAATAAACTTCACATGAATAATATCAATAAATGATCAAATTAAGTAAGGGTTTAAGGGCTAAAAAAGATGAATGGCGAGTTTAAAAAATTATATATATCATATGTTTAGAGTCTTTGCTCTAAGGCAGATCGTTCTTTAGCAATCTGCCTTAAATCTTTTAAAAATATAAATAAATTCTACATTTTATGGCATGAATTCTGGCATTTTTTCTCATAAACCTTGCCAGCCACACCTCCAATAATGGCCCCGCTGAAAGTGCCAAAAACAGGTAATACGCTACCAGCAACTGCGCCAATCAGTGCACCTGTTACTGTCGGGGAAAAACGGGATTTTGCACATGGACGTTGTTCAGGGGTAGCATCAACAGCAGCATTTTGTGTTTCAGTGTTCATATTTACCTCTATAAATTTCATGATTTGGAACCGAGATATTCCGCATACTAGCCTAGCGAATTGCACTTTTTATTGTGTCCAAGCCTTGTATAGATAAGTTGTCTTTTGTAATAAGCACGCAGCAAAAACAGATAATGTGACCTGGATGTAAGTTTTTGCGCTGTAATGTTAAAACTTACTTTTTTGTTTAAAAAATATCCTATGATCAGGGCTCAAAATAATAAAACCTGAGGTGAAAACAATGGCTATAGCAAAAGTGGTTGAGGTTAATTCAAGCAGTAATAAAAGTTTTGAAGATGCTATTCAAACTGGAATCGAGAAAGTCACCGAAACAGTTAAAAATGTGCAAGGTGCATGGATTAATGAACAAAAGGTGGTGATTAAGGATAAAAAAATTACAGAATATCGGGTGAATTTAAAAATTAGTTTCTTGGTTGATTGAATAGATAAATAAATCTTAAGATAAAAAATCCCCACTATCTGGGGATTTTCATTTGCTTGCTTTGCCTAAGAATAAGACTTAAGCTTATTTTTCTGGCAGGTCACAGTTATCTTCTTTACAGACTGCCGTATCTTCAGCTGGTATATTGGCTTGTTGAGGAGCTTGCTGTGCTTTTTCCATCACCTGTAAAAACACTTCACGTGGCTGTGCACCCGCTAGCGCGATACGTTGATCAAAAACAAAGAATGGTACACCGGTCACTTTGAGCTGATCACGGGCTACTTCTTCATCGAATTTAACAAAGTCGGCATATTCTTCTGAATTGAGCAGATCATCCACTTCAACCGGATTTAAGCCAATGCGTGCTGCGACATCTTCCAGTGTTTCGCGCTCGCCGATCGGTAATCCTTGAGTCATATAGCTGTAAAAAAAGGCTTCTTTGGCTTCCGATCCCAAACCTTTGCTTTGGGCTAAATGAATAATGCGGTGGGCATTGAAAGTATTACCCGAGTTGGCATTTTCCCAGTTGAACTGAATACCTTCTTCGGCTGCCATGGCAGCAATATTACGCTGCATTTCTTCAACTTCGGCCAGGGTGCGGCCATATTTTTGTGCGAGACGCTCAGAGTTGGATATTTCCTGACGAACGGGTGCTTCCGGATCAAGCTCATAGCTATGCCAATGCACTTCAAGTTCTACACCTGCTTGTTCAGCAGCAGCTTCCAGACGTTTTTTACCAATATAACAAAATGGACAAACCACATCTGACCAAATATCTACACGCATGAGAGTTCTCTTATCTTTTCTTGATTCTATTGATGGGGGTAGAGATTAAAATTTAAAGCATCTAAAAATGAAAAATGAGGACTTTATCAAATGACATAAAAATATAGGTCTAAAGACAAAGTGAAACTTTAAGCATTGTAATGATTATGAAAATATCAAATAAGCATTTCCAATTTAATTAGATTACAAGAATAGCAATAAATAATATGCTTAAAAATATATTATTATTTTATTAATTGTTAATATGAATACTCCAACTTCTATCCGTTTATTAACTGTTTTATTGCCGCTGATCAGTACTCCTGTATTTGCAACGACTGGATATTTTATGCATGGTTATGGCATTAAGGCTCAGGGCAATGCCGGGACCTCGATTGCACATTTTCAAGATGCATTGACCATTGCGAATAACCCGGCAGGGTTGAGCTGGATAGGCTCGAGAATCGATATTGGCGCAACAATTTTTGCACCTGATCGCTCATCAGAAATAGTCGGGAATGCTGTACCGGGTGCCAATGGTCATTATGACGGCAATGGTCGCAAGTATTTCGTACTGCCTGAATTTGCCTATAACCATCAAGTGAATGATCAAGTTAATTTGGGGATTGCTATTTATGGCAATGGCGGTATGAATACCAGCTATAAGCAAAATCCATTTGCTGCGTTTGGGAATCAAGGGAGTGCGGGGGTGGATTTGTCACAGATCTTTATTTCTCCTGCTGTCTCTTGGCACTATGCAAAAAATCAATCGATTGGTGTTGCAACCAACATCTTGTATCAACGTTTTGAAGCAAAAGGTATTAGCGGCTTTGCGGGTTTTTCTGTTGATGGCGATCAGCTCAGTAATAAGGGTAAAGACTCCGCCACAGGCGTGGGCGTGCGTGTGGGTTGGGCCGGGAAGTTTTTGGATGAGCGTTTAACTCTAGGTGCAAATTATGCGTCTAAAATTGATGCAGACCGCTTTGATCAATACAGTGGCTTATTTGCAGAACAAGGTGATTTTGATGTACCTGAAAGTTACGGTATTGGTGCAGCTTATCAGCTGACAGCAAAGTTGAATGTGGCTGCAGATGTGGAACGTATTAACTATTCAGATGTAGGTTCGGTTGGACATGCGATTAACCCACTGTTCCAAGGGCATGCCTTTGGTTCTGATCAAGGTCCGGGCTTTGGCTGGAATGACATTAACGTGTATAAAGTTGCAGCAAGCTATCAGGTGCATCCAAAATTAACATTACGTGCCGGGTATAGCCATAACGATCAGCCAATTTCGGCGGATCAAACCTTCTTGAATATCTTGGCACCCGGGGTCGTACAAGATCATCTGAGCGTAGGCACAACATGGAATGTAGATGCTCATCAAGAGCTCAGCATTGCATATACCCATGCTTTAGAAAAAGAAGTAAAGGGTAACCAGTCCATTCCTGCAAACTTTGGTGGTGGTGAAGCGAATTTGACAATGAGTCAGAACATTTTAGGCTTGGCTTATGGTTATAAGTTCTAACTTCTGGATTTTAAAAGACGTAATATAAAGCTCTTTAAAGCCCTTTTCATAGGGCTTTTTTTAGGCCTGCAGTTTAATCTTCAATAAGCCATTTTCTTAAACAAGGCACATGGACTAGGTTTTAACTCATTTGTTGTCCTGCATACTTTGTGTGCTTATTGTTTAATAAATGAACGATTTAAGCCTGAATCAAGTTATGATGGAAAAAAGGCGGTATAGAGGAGTCTGGTATGCCCAGAATTTTTCTCATCTTGGCATTGGCAACATGCAGTGTATTTGGCTGGATGTTTTATCAATATTCGGTCCAGCAAAAAGAACTCAGCCAACTGCACAGCTACCAGACGGTATTGTATGAAAAAGCTGAACTGATTTATCAGCAGGCGCAAGACTGGTCCAAGCCAATCAATATCCAAGTTTCAGATCCGCGTTTACAGGGCGATTATAAGGTGATGGCAGACTTCGTCCTGAGCCAGATGATTCAGAATGCTGAAGCCAGAAATAAATATTTGCGTGATCTTAAAGCGATTCATTGGGATCAATTTTTAAATATTGACCGTTTGGAGCAGGATCGAACACACAAGTTTGCAGAAACAGAGCAGATGCTACGGCAAGCCCATCTTCTGGCTGCACAGTATCAACAGCAAAGCCAGCAACGCCACGATAATACCTTGGCTCGAGCCAAACAGTTGTCAATCAAGGCACATCTGCGCCAGCAATTAGCTGATAGCCTGCGTGAAAGCCACGAGAGTGACCAGAGCCAGGCTTTATTTGCCTTAGAACTGCAAGTACTCAATAAGGCCGATGCTTTATTTCAGGTTTTAAAAAATAATCAATGGGAAAAAAAGAACAAGACCTTTATGTTTTATCAGGATCAACCGATCAAGCAGTTTAATGATTTGTACAAGCAGATTTTGCAGTTAAATGCAGAAATGGAAAAAATTAAAAAACAAAACCGTCAGGCGGTTGAGCAGCGCTTATAGTCTTTAAGTTTTTATCGTGGTTGGCTGGCTCAGTTTGATAAGCTGCCTATAAAATAAAAAAGCGTACCGGAGTACGCTTTTTTTTTTAATGCGATGTAGCAGCGTGATTAAGCGCTTTTAGCTTCCGCTGAAGCAGCCAACATGTGACCGGTTTCTTCAAAGTTAGAATGCCAAGACAAAGCTTCACGAAGAAGATGTGGAGTATGACCCCCTTTGGCACATGCACGATCAAAATAATCATTTAATGCATCACGGTACATCGGGTGTGCACAGTTGTCGATAATCGCACGAGCACGTTCACGTGGAGCAAGACCACGTAAGTCAGCAAGACCCTGTTCAGTCACCAGAATGTCTACGTCGTGTTCAGCATGGTCTACGTGAGATGCGAACGGAACGATAGAAGAAATATCGCCACCTTTTGCAATCGATTTAGTCACGAAGATTGCCAAGTGTGCATTACGTGCGAAGTCACCTGAACCACCAATACCGTTCATCATTTTAGTACCGCAAACGTGAGTTGAGTTTACGTTACCGTAAATATCAAACTCGAGCGCAGTATTGATACCGATAATACCTAGACGGCGAACTAATTCAGGGTGGTTCGAAATTTCCTGTGGACGAAGCACAAGTTTGTCTTTGTATGCTTCCAGGTTGTTAAATACTTTTTCGCCATATTTAGCAGAAAGGGTAATAGATGAACCTGAAGCAAATTTCATTTTGCCTGCATCAATCAATTCAAAAGTACAGTCTTGAAGTACTTCAGAGTACATCACCAAGTCTTCGAAGTTTGAATCTTTCAAACCGGTCAATACAGCGTTGGCAATTGAACCAATACCTGCTTGTAATGGGCCAAGGTTAGATGGAAGACGGCCTTCAGCCACTTCTTTTTCAAAGAATGCGATCAAGTGGTTCGCAATACCTTGAGTTTCATCATCTGGCTCAGTCACAGTTGATGGTGAGTCATGATATTCACCATTAAATACAATACCTACAATCTTAGACGGATCAATATTGATCGCATGTGTACCAATACGCTCATCAACCTTGGTCAAAGGAATTGGCTGACGGGTTGGACGATACGTTGGAATGTAGATGTCGTGTAAGCCTTCAAAAGCAGGGCTTAAGTTGGTGTTGATTTCTACAATCACTTTTTCAGCAAAGATTGCAAAGCTTGCAGAGTTACCTACAGAAGTCGTTGGGATGATGCCACCATCTTCAGTGATTGCAACAGCTTCAATCACTGCTACATCAGGTTTTTTTAACTGAAGGTTACGCATTTGCTCAACCGTTTCAGACAAATGCTGATCGATGAACATCACTTCGCCTTTGTTAATGGCTTTACGTAAAGTATTATCTACTTGGAACGGTAAACGACGAGCAAGTACACCAGCTTCAGTTAATTGTTTATCTAGGTCGTTACCCAGGCTTGCACCTGTGATTAAAGTAATTTTTAAAGGATTACTTTGAGCTTGTTTTACAAGCGCTAAAGGTACAGCTTTTGCTTCACCTGCACGAGTAAATCCACTCATACCTACAGTCATACCATCTTGGATAAAAGTAGCAGCTTGTTCTGCGCTCATGACTTTGTCATGAAGTGACGCTAAACGAATACGATCTAAAGACATGGTTTACGCTCAATTCTTGTTCAAAACTAGACGGATTGTACCGTCCAAAAAACAAATTGTGCATGCCTGTTAGGCTAAGGTCTAATTTTTTGAAAAAATGTGGGTATAACGATTTTTTATGGTTTTTAATCTATTGATTTATAGTAGTTAAAAACCAATAGATTAATAGCTGAGCAAAACTGTTTGTTGGTTAATTAACCAAACCTTAAAAATGCCCAGTGATTGTTTGTTTAATTTTTCCTAAGGCGCCTTGCGGGATATTTTCCTCAACTTCATCGTGTAGTAGAGGTAAAGAAATAAGTGCTTCTAAACCACCCTGAGGACGATTATGGATCGTGAGCTTGCCTTGATGAAGATCAACAATGCGTTTCACTATGGCCAAACCTAAACCACTGCCTTGTATGGTACGGGCTTCATTACCGCGCACAAAAGGTTGCATTAAATCTTCAATTTGGTCTTCAGGAATGCCTTCGCCATGGTCGGCAACACGAATCAGCAGGTGATTGTTTTCCACTTTGGCGGATAACTCGATCGGTTCTGCGCCATAGCGTTTGGAGTTGTTAATCAGATTGCCAATCAGGCGCTTTAAAGACTGGCTACGTGCTTGAATGATCGGCACTTCTTGCGCTTCAAAACGCACATCCAGGGGTTTGAACTGAATCACTAATTCTTGTAACAGCATATTAATGTCAGTGTCCTGGAGTTCTTCATCGGAGCCATCGCGCATGTAGGAGATAAACTGGTTCAGAATGGCATCCATATCTTCAACATCATAAATGAAGCCTTCTTTCAGAAAGTCATCATCGGGCATCATTTCTGCACTTAAGCGGATGCGGGTGAGGGGAGTACGCAAGTCATGAGAAATCCCTGCCAACATGATACGGCGGTCGCGTTCAGTCTGATCCAGGGTATAAATCATATGGTTGAAAGCCCGGTTCACTTCACGAATTTCTTGTGGCCCATGATTGGTTTCAAGATAGGGCGCCGAGCCGGTTTTACTGTAGCTGTTAGCCGCATTTTGCAAACGGCGCAAGGGCCGGTTTAGCTGGCGAACCAGGGTTAAAATGATGGCAGCGGCAATCAGTGGCACACCAAATAACCAGCCATAGACCAGTTCAGGACTATAGTTGGCATAGGTTTTTAAGGGTTCACGTACCCAATGTCCGTTCATTTCCGGGGTTTGAATCCAAATACGCGGACTGGGTTTAAACTGGAAATAGACCGTGACATTTTCAATTTTTAGTTCTTTCGCCAGTTTTTTTTCTATCTGATTGGTAAAAAACTCGGCAATCACCTTGTCCTTTACATTGGGATATTCTTTGGGGTTGGTGACATATTCAATCCCAACCCGGTTTTTTAGCCAGGTGTCGACATCCACTTCGGCATCATTATGAAAAATCCGTAACTCAGGATTATTCAGAATTTCCAGTTCGACCCCTAAATAGCGGGCATGCTGTTGAATTTCAGGAAGGTAAAGGGTACGCCAGAAGAACCACAACGACATAAATAAGCTGAAAAATACAATGAATAACACGAGCACGGTGGTACGCATTGCGGCTGAACGGGGCTTTATTTTGTCGAGAAAGCGATTCCATGAGGTTCGCTTCTTTTCAGAATAAGCTTCGTAATCAGTAAATTTTTGCGGGTCGATGGGTTCGAGTTTCACACCGGATTCCTGTGGGCGTATTCTAAAAATTGCAGTTATTTTATTCGCGGTGGAATCTTACTGCTTGTACCTTCGATGGAAGGAGCTCGTTGTGTTACTTTTTTAAAAAAGTAACACCGTTACGCAAGAAAACTTTTGCCATTCGCTGAACTCGCCATCATTCATCTATAAATTCTGTTGAAGGATGCTTCGAACAGCAGCGAATGGCTTTTCCGGACAAGTATTTGAGTTTATCTTATCCGATAAAAATTGGCTTATTCAGCACCATCTGGAACAAACACATAACCTACACCCCAAACCGTTTGAATGTAGCGCGCACGGGCAGGGTTTTCTTCAACCAGACGACGTAAACGAGACACCTGAACGTCAATCGAGCGTTCCATTGCCCCCCATTCACGACCACGCGCCAAATTCATCAACTTGTCACGGGTTAAAGGTTCACGTGGATGTTGCACTAACGCTTTCAGTACCGCGAACTCACCTGTGGTCAACGTTACCACTTGACCTTCACGAGTCAGGGTGCGGGTAGATAAATCCAGTGACCATGGGCCAAAGCTGACTACTTCCATTTGCTGGCTTGGTGCACCCGGAACTTCACGTACCTGACGACGTAACACGGCACGAATACGCGCCAGCAGTTCATTGGGGTTAAAAGGCTTAGGCAAGTAATCGTCGGCACCCGCTTCTAGCCCGGCAATACGGTCAGAATCGCTACCACGTGCAGTCAGCATGATAATCGGTGTATCAATATTCGATTGGCGTAAACGACGGCAAATACTTAAGCCATCTTCAACCGGAAGCATAAAATCGAGCACGATCAAGGAGAAAAGTTCGCGCTGCAATAAACGATCCATTTGCGTTGCATCGTGAGCGGTTTTGACCACGAAGCCTTTATCTTCTAGAAAACGCTGTAACAACGTACGTAAACGCACATCGTCATCTACAACGAGAATGCGTTCGACGCGATCAGTTTCAGTTTGTACTGGATCTGTTTTTTCAGCAGGTACCACTAAACTCATGATGTGCTCCTTATTCTTTATTGTCATCGTAAACAAAAGTTCGGATAGCCTTGAGTATACGATTCATTTGTATCTGTTTGCTATGCTCTAAAGCAACAAATATTGCAGATAAAATCAAGACATAGATACCAAATGTATACATCTAAATTATCGTTCATCTTGCTGAATATGTAGAGTAAAAATCTACTTGTCACTTAATTTTGTGAGAAATTCTGAAAAAGACATCAATTGGCAATATGAACCACTTATAAATTTAATCAAAACAATTGTGGATTTTATGGGCTTGGTCTTTATAATCATGCCATTTAGTACTTATCCTTGTGGGATCAAACACGATGACTGACTTAGTTCAGCAGTTAGCAAAAGAAATTGCCGTACGTCCAAATCAAGTAGAAGCTGCCATCAAGCTGATTGATGAAGGTGCCAGCGTTCCATTTATCGCACGTTACCGTAAAGAAGTAACGCAAGGCTTGGACGATACCCAGTTACGCCAACTCGACAACCGTTTATCGTATTTACGTGATTTATTTGAACGCCGTGAAAAAGTAATCGACTCTCTGAAAGAACAAAATAAATTGTCAGATGATTTGTTGGCACGTGTAAATGCTGCTGAAACCAAGAATGCCTTAGAAGAGATTTATGCGCCGTACCGTCCAAAACGTACCAGCAAATCTTTTAAAGCCAAAGAAGCAGGTTTGGGACCAATTGCTGAAAAAATCTTTAGCGAACAAGTTGATCCAGCAGAAGCTTTAGCTGGCTTTAGCCATGAAGATTATCCAGATTTAGAAAGTCAGCTCGATGCGATCCAGCATATTCTGCTTGATGACTGGGCACAAAACATTGCTTTAACCACTGAATTAAAAGCGGCATTTGCTAAAACAGCAGTTTTAAAAAGCGCAGTTGCAAGTGATGAGAAAAAAGAAGTCGGCAAAAAATTCCGTGATTACTTTGATTTTTCAGAAAACTTCAATAAGGTGCCTTCACATCGCTTGCTTGCAATGCTTCGCGGCCGTCAAGAAAATGTCTTGGGCTTAAAAGTGGATGGTGAAGATGATGCACCCCTTGCGCGTATTGAAACTGAATACAATCTGGAAACAGTACAACCGCAAGCACGTCAAGACTACTTGAAACAAATTGCAAAACTGTTCTGGTTAGGCAAGGTTCGTCCACAAATCGAACATTCATTGTTGACTGAAAAACGTCTTGCTGCTGAAGCTGAAGCAATGGACGTATTTGCAGAAAACTTACGTCATTTATTGCTTTCTGCTCCTGCAGGCGCGCGTTGCACTTTAGGTGTAGATCCAGGCATCCGTACTGGTGTGAAACTGGCGGTGGTAAACCAGTCTGGTGATGTGGTTGCGCATAGCACCATTTACCCGTTTGCACCCAAAGAAGATAAAGAAGGCTCAATTGCTGAACTTGCACGTCTGTGCCGCGAATTCAATGTTGACCTGATTGCTATTGGTAATGGTACTGCAAGCCGTGAAACTGAAGCAGTTGTAGCTGAAATGATGGCTCAAAATGCTGATCTTAATCTAACGCGTGTTTCAGTGAGTGAAGCTGGGGCATCGGTTTATTCAGCTTCTGAACTGGCTTCACAAGAGCTTCCTGAATTAGACGTTACCATTCGTGGCGCAGTTTCAATTGCACGCCGTTTACAAGATCCACTAGCAGAACTTGTGAAAATTGATCCGAAATCAATTGGTGTAGGTCAGTACCAACACGATGTGAACCAAGCGGGCTTGGCAAAAACTCTTGAAGCTGTAGTAGAAGACTGTGTGAACTCGGTCGGGGTAGATGTCAATACCGCATCTTCAGCAATTCTGGGTTATATCGCAGGTTTAAATAAATCAATTGCACAACAGATTGTCGATTTCCGTAAAGAAAATGGCCGTTTTGATAACCGTCAAAGTCTGAAAAAAGTGCCACGTTTAGGCGAACGTACTTTTGAGCAGGCTGCAGGTTTCTTGCGTATTCAAGATGGTTCTGAACCACTGGATGCATCTGCGGTTCACCCTGAATCTTATGCTTTGGTGAGCAAAATTGTTGCAGCAAAAGCCACTACGGTAAAAGACATTATTGGCAATTCTGAAATCATCCGCCAAGTGAATGCAGAAGAATTTGCAGATGAGCAATTTGGTTTGCCAACCATTCAAGATGTATTGTCTGAACTTGAAAAACCGGGTCGTGACCCACGTCCGGAATTCCGTACTGCCAAATTCCGTGAAGACATTACTGAAGTGTCACAATTGACTGAAGGCATGCAGCTTGAAGGCGTGATTACCAATGTCACCAACTTCGGTGCATTTGTGGATGTAGGCGTACACCAAGATGGTTTAGTCCATATTTCTGAACTGGCGAACGAGTTTGTATCCGATCCGCACAAAGTAGTAAAACCGGGTCAAATCGTGCAAGTTCGTGTGTTAACTGTAGATGCTGAACGTAACCGTGTGAATTTGTCGATGCGTCCTGAAGGTTCTGAAGCACCTGCTAAAGCGCCACGTCAGCCACGCCGTGAGCAAACTCATGGTCAAAATCAGGAACAACGCGGTGAACGTAAGCCACAAGGCAAACGTCCACAACATGCACGTCCTCAAGGCGACCGCCCTCAAGCGAAGAAACCTCAATCTGCTAAACCGCAAGAAAATAAAATTGGTGGTCTAGGTGCATTGTTATTACAAGCAGGGATTAAAGGTTCTAAATAATTTTTAATTGCTAAAAGAAAACCTCCCAATAGGGAGGTTTTTTTATTTAATTTTATATATCCCACGTCTGTTTTAGCACTAGTTCGTTCAGTTCATTTTTTTGATATAGAGCGATACTTGTAACATTTGAAAAACTTGGCATTTTCATTAGGTTTGCTATTAATTTAGAACAGTAATCCTGTATTGGTATTTTGGAAAGAGCAATCTGATGAAGCTTTGATGCAATCGTACTTAATCCAAAGAAGGTAGGTTTGATAGGTTGGTCATCCACTGTTTTAAAGCAGAGAAGATTGGATTGGTTGAGTTTTAAACATGAATGAAGACCATTACTTTCGGAATCTTGTAAATCAAACGTTACGGTAAATATATCTGAAGGATATATACTTTTGATAATGTTTAAATCCATTAATTCATCAATTATTTGAGGATCCATGAAAGGATAATTCGTATGAAAATCTTGGCTAGGAATACAAAATAAACAAGTTTGGCAGATAAAAGGCAAAAGATCATGAAAGGCTTCTAGGTGTCTTTTGCTCATTAAAGAAAGCGTATTTAAAACTAAATAGTTAATTGAGTTTGGCTCTGAAATTTCTTTTGCGAGAATGCTACCCCATAAATCTTGTAATTCATTTTCAGAAACTTCTTTCCCGTAGTTCATCCATTTATTAAAAAATGTCTCTGAGATCTGTTCATCACTAATTTCTTCGTCAGTTTTTTCAGATAAATGCTCATAAGTTTTATTTAGACATTTACCTAAGTTTTCAGATTGGTTGTGATGATTTTGAGAAAGGATTAGACCTAAAGGTGATGTAGGATTCCCAATTTGATCTTCTATAAGAATGAATTTCCCATCTCTGAATTCAGCAAGACCTTTTTGAATAAACGCTGCATCTTTTTGATCTTGAACTGATGAAAGATGATCTAATCTTCTTTGCTGTCGAATTTGTTTAGAAAAGACTAAATCTGTTAGTTTACCTATACCTTTATTTGCCGCTGTAGTTGCCACACCTGTAGCAGCTTTAATAACTTCTTGTTCCATATTCATAGTTATTTGATTTAATTGCTATTATCTTAACGAAAAACCTCCCCATCGGGAGGTTTTTTGTTTGATTTTTACGAATTAATGATTGGCACAATCCAGCTACAGATAATTAGAATAATCCCCAAATGACCCAACTTACGCGTGATTTTTTCTATCCTTGAAACCTGAACAGCAGGCTGCTGAGAAGCGTTTTTCATTTTTAGCGATGCCAGAGACTTATTGAAATGCAGGAACACGCTTAAATCGATACAAATTAAAATAGTACCGATATCGCTGACGATATCCATCAATTTATAATCTTGCAGGTATAGAGAAGTACCGACCTGATAGCAAAGAAAAAGAGCAAAAGCAAAACAGCCATATTGAAAAATAACAGCAGCGATCCGCATAAAACATCTAAAAAGCAAAAAAATGATGCTGGTTTATAGCATAAAAAAAGCCAGTCTAGTGGCTGGCTTTCATATTGCAGAATCTTACCAATGTTCACCTGGGAACAGGCGTGCATACGCTTTTTGTACCCAGTTTAATTTCTGTGGCTGACCTACCGAAGCGGAAGAGCTTGGGAACAGGTTATAACCAATCGACATCAATTTATTATTGATGTCTGGCGCAATTGAATAGGTGATTGATGCTAAACGACCTAAATTGGTTGCTACTTTCTTCGGACGCTTCACAATTGCATAAGCAATTAAATCTGCTGCCTGTTCAGGAGACAGGGTGGGTACATATTTATAGATTTTGGTTGGTGCAATCATTGGGGTACGAACCAATGGCATGTAAACTGAAGTAATGGCAATTTTATGTGAATGAACTTCGGCAGACAGACAGCGGCTAAACGCATCCAGTGCAGCTTTAGAAGCCACATAAGCGGAAAAGCGTGTCGCATTGGCCAAGACACCAATCGAGCTGATGTTGATGATATGACCATCGCGGCGGATCATCATTTGCGGCAGGATATTCATCACCAAACGCACTGCACCAAAGTAATTGAGTTGCATGGTACGTTCAAAATCATGGAAACGGTCTGTTGATTCATGAACCGCACGACGAATTGAGCGTCCGGCATTATTGATCAGGATATCAATATGGTCTACAGAGGCTAAAATTTGTTTTGATACTTCATCAATAGAGTCCATGTCGTTTAAATCACATGGGAAAACAGAGGCTTTGCCGCCTTTGGCTTCTATTTCTTCTTTAACTTGATCTAATGTTTCTTTGGTACGAGCCACCAACAGAACATGTGCACCAGCATCGGCAAGTTTATACGCAGCGGTTAAACCAATACCACTTGATGCACCTGTGATTAAAACAACTTTGCCGTTGACTCGATTCTGAAAGAGTTTCTCTAGTCTTGAATTCACAATATTTTCCTGGTTTCAATAGAATAAAAATTTGGATTATTTTTTTAGTTGATTCTAGCGCTCAAAATTTGGGGAAGTTGAGCTATTCTCGAGTCGACTATAATAACGAATGTAAAAAAAAAATCTAGAAATAAGTTATTGAATTTACAAATATAATTAGAGTAATTGCTCTATTATTGTTCTAATATTAATTTAATTTTTACCATGAATTTAAAGCAAAGCAAAGAGAAATAACCAGAAAATTACAAGCAAATAAAAAAGCCTTCCTCCGTTCAGAAAGAAGGCCACATTGTATTGAAATCAAAGGCTTTAAACTTGAGCCAATGCCTGTTCCAAATCGGCAATTAAATCATCAATATGTTCAATACCCACAGATAAACGGACCATATCAATACTCACCCCTGCAGACTTCAATTCTTCTTCATTGAGCTGACGATGGGTGGTAGTGGCAGGATGGCAGGCCAGGCTTTTGGCATCGCCAATATTGACCAAGCGGGTAAAGAGTTGCAGTGCATCAATAAAGCGGGTGCCGCCATCAAGACCATCTTGCACCCCAAAAGACAGGATTGCAGATGGTTTACCTTTCACATATTTTTGTGCCAAGGCATGTTGAGGATGGTCTTTTAGACCTGCATAGTTCACCCAATTTACTTTGGCATGTTGCTGTAAATATTCAGCAACTTTTTGCGCATTTTCAGTATGACGTTCCATGCGGAGGTTAAGCGTTTCCAGACCTTGCAAAATCAGGAATACACTGAGTGGGCTAATGGCAGCACCGGTGTTGCGTAATGGCACCACACGTGCGCGGGCGATATACGCTGCTTCACCCAAAGCTTCGACATAATTAACCCCATGATAACTTGGATCAGGCGTGTTCAATACCTTGAAGCGTTCAGGATATTTGCCCCAAGGGAATTTACCGCTATCGACAATGGCACCGCCGATGGAATTGCCATGTCCGCCGATATATTTAGTGAGTGAATGCACCACAATGTCGGCGCCATATTCGAAAGGCTTAAGCAGAGCAGGAGTGGCCACGGTATTGTCCACAATCACCGGTACGCCGTATTCATGGGCAATTTTTGCAATGGCTTCCAGGTCAATGATATTACCTAGTGGATTACCAATCGATTCGACAAAGACCAGCTTGGTTTTGTCATCAATCAAGTCGCGTAAGCTTTCAGGTTTTTGATAATCAAAGAAACGAACTTCAATGCCTTGCTTCGGTAAGGTATGGGCAAACAGGTTGTATGTACCGCCATAGAGCGTTGAAACCGAGGCAATATTGTCACCTGCTTCAGCAATGGTCTGGATGGAATAGGTAATCGCAGACATGCCGGAGGCTAGAGCCAAAGCGCCAATTCCACCTTCCAGTGCAGCCAGACGTTGTTCTAAAACAGCGGTGGTGGGATTCATAATCCGGGTATAGATATTGCCCTGAACCTTTAAATCGAATAAATCCGCCCCATGTTGGGTATTGTCAAAAGCATATGAAGTCGTTTGATAAATGGGTACAGCTACAGCTTTTGTTGTCGGTTCAGGGCTATATCCGGCATGAATGGCAAGTGTTTCGTCTTTATAAGTCATGTTTACGTCATCTAAGTGAGTTAATTGTTTCGGTTGGTTATTTAATTAGTCTATCATCTGCGAATATGAATAAAAGTGCATATTGTAGAAAAGAATATCTAATTTTCTTATATATACGGATTTTATTCAGTCAGATTTGAATACAACCTAGTGTCTATGATTGTGTTTAAAAAACCAACACGCCATTAGTTGTAACATTCTATTGAAGATGCATGCTATGCCTTATTTTTTTTGTACATTCATCGTATAATGCCGGCCAAATATTTGTTCGCATTCTGCTTTGGTTAGAGTGCGAATGTTGCTTTTTCTATAGAGGAGTCCTACGTGGCCCAATATATTTACACGATGAACCGTGTGTCGAAGATGGTTCCGCCTAAGCGCGAAATCCTGAAAGACATCTCTTTATCATTCTTTCCAGGCGCAAAAATTGGTGTGCTTGGTTTAAACGGTGCAGGTAAATCTACCTTGCTTCGTATTATGGCTGGCGTAGATAAAGATTTCTCAGGTGAAGCACGTGCTCAACCGGGTATTAAAATCGGCTATCTTGAGCAAGAACCACCACTTGATCCAAATAAAGACGTCCGTGGCAACATTGAAGATGGTTTGCGTGAACCACTAGATGCCTTGGCACGTTTGGATGAAGTTTTTGCTGAATACGCAGCTGAAGATGCAGACTTTGATGCTCTTGCAAAAGAGCAAGAAAAGCTGGAAGCAATTATCCACTCTTGGGATGCACATAACCTAAGCAACCAGATGGATCAAGCTGCTGCTGCGTTAAACTTACCAGCTTGGGATGCAGACGTAACCTTGCTTTCAGGTGGTGAACGCCGTCGTGTTGCACTTTGCCGTTTGCTATTGTCTAAACCGGACATGTTGCTTCTCGATGAACCGACTAACCATTTGGATGCAGAATCTGTATCTTGGTTGGAACGTTTCTTGAAAGATTTCCCGGGTACCATCGTGGCGATTACCCATGACCGTTACTTCCTGGATAACGTTGCGGAATGGATTCTTGAGCTTGACCGTGGCATGGGTATTCCTTACCAAGGTAACTACTCTTCTTGGCTTGAGCAGAAAAATGCCCGTTTAGAGCAAGAAAACAAACAAGAAGAATCTTTTGCCAAGGCATTGAAAAAAGAACTTGAATGGGTTCGTTCAAATGCCAAAGGTCAGCAAAAGAAAAACAAAGCGCGTATGGAGCGTTTTGAAGAGCTTAACTCACGCGAATTCCAGCAGCGTAATGAAACGTCTGAAATCTACATTCCACCTGGTCCACGTTTGGGCAACAAGGTGGTTGAAGTTGAAGGGATTAGCAAATCATTTGATGGTCGTCTGCTGTATAAAGACTTAACCTTCACAGTACCACCAACAGCAATTGTCGGTATCGTGGGTCCGAACGGTGCAGGTAAAACCACATTGTTCCGTATGATGACTGGAGAACAGCAACCGGATACTGGTACGGTGACCTTAGGTGAGTCGGTTAAAGTGGCTTATGTAGGTCAGATCCGTGACACATTAGACAACAATAAAACTGTTTGGGAAGAAGTGTCTGGCGGCCTGGATATTTTACGCATTGGCGATTACGAAATTGCCTCTCGTGCCTATATCGGTCGCTTTAACTTTAAAGGTCAAGATCAGCAAAAACGTGTCGGCGAATTGTCAGGTGGTGAGCGTAACCGTTTACAACTTGCGAAGATCCTGCAAATGGGTGCAAACGTAATCTTACTCGATGAGCCATCGAACGACTTGGATATCGAAACCTTACGTGCACTTGAGGATGCAATTCTTGTATTCCCGGGTACTGTAATGGTGGTGTCGCATGACCGTTGGTTCCTGGACCGTATCGCAACGCACATCTTGTCATTTGAAAATGAACAGCCTGAATTCTATGAAGGTAACTATGCGGAATATGAAGCATATCGCCAGTCGCGTTTAGGTGATGCTGCTGTACAAAAACGTACTAAATACAAAAAAATCGGTGGTTAATCTCTGATTTGATGTATTAAAAAACCAGCCTTCGGGCTGGTTTTTTTTATTAAAATGCACTTTGCGAATAACTATACATTAAAGTCTTTATGGCTTCCGGGTGACCTTGCTTGGCTGCTTTTTTAACCATTCTTGGGCACGAGTGTAATTTTTATCTAAACCTAAGTTACCGTTTAAATAACATAGGCCGAGTTTATACTGGGCGTCACGATGCCCTTTTAATGCTGCACTTAAAAAGTTCCATATTGCATTTCGGTGATCTTGTGTGACGGGATTTTTTTCTGGTGTTGTGTGATTGGCGTGCAGGCTTGCAAAGATTTGATTATGTTCTATTGCCAACTTTTCCTAATATAGACCTTGCGTATATGCTAACTGCACCTCGGAAGGTGGATTTTGCTTTGCGGATATTTTAAGAGTCAAATGGAGGAAGCCAAGCGTACACGATCTGTTTTAATGTATGTATGATCATGTTCAGCTCCTTATCATCAAAATTAAATGATTTTTATCCAATATTATTAATTTATATGCTTTTTTATAATTAAGCACTTTTTATTTGTAATTTGCTTTTTCATTTGAGATCAATTGTGTGTTGGTTTTAATTAAGTTATTAATTTTTTTGAATTTAAAATTTTGAATATGAATTATAACAAATTAATTCCTATATTGAGATTTGGTCTCAGCACTCATGATGCTGAGATAATAATGTAATTTTATAACTTTATAATTCCTTGCTATGCTGACCCAGAAGAAAAGCAAAAATTTATAGAAAAGGGAGTGTGTATGGGTGAACATCATGGGCATGATCACAGCCATGCAATCGTCACAGAGGGCAATGCCAAAAAGCTGACCTTTGCCCTGGCACTCACCAGCACCTTTTTAATTATTGAAGTCATTGCTGGTTTTATCACCCAAAGTTTGGCGCTGCTTTCCGATGCGGCACACATGTTTACCGATGCAGCAGCCTTAGCCATTGCCTTGGTCGCGATCAAAATTGGCAAAATGCCAGCGGATGATAAAAGAACTTTTGGTTACCAGCGTTTTGAAATTCTGGCGGCACTGTTTAATGCCTCGATGCTGTTTGTCGTAGCGATGTATATTCTATTCGAAGCTTATCAACGTTTTAGCCATCCCCCTGAAATCCAGAGTCTGGGCATGCTGGGCGTGGCTGTGATTGGTCTGGTGATTAACCTGATTGCCATGAAAATCCTGTTTTCCAGCTCGGCAGAAAGCCTGAATGTTAAAGGTGCTTATCTGGAAGTTTTAAGCGATGCAGTGGGTTCGATCGGGGTGATTATTGGCGCGGCCGTGATCTATTTCACCGGCTGGATGTGGGTAGATACCCTCATTGCGGTGCTGATTGGTTTTTGGGTATTGCCGAGAACCTGGATTTTACTCAAACAAAGTATCAATATTCTGCTGGAAGGGGTGCCAGAGGAAATTGATATTGAACAGTTGCGTAATGATCTTTTGAGCCTACAGGATGTAGAAAGTATTCATCAGCTGAAAGTTTGGGCTATTACTTCCAAAAATCTCCATCTGACCGTACATCTTTATGCACCACAGGCAGATCATCACGCCTTATATCAGCAAGCTCTGGAGATGTTAAGCCATCAACATGGCATTACAGAAATGACTTTACAGATTGAAGATACCGAATGTATGGCGCATTCACATTGCCATAATGCGAGTGATCCAGTGCAACATTCAGATCATCAGGAAGATTCACATCAGCACCAACATTGAAGCTGATGTGAAATCAAATCTGTTTTAGATTTCCCATTCGTGATTACATTCACGACATTTCCATTTTTTTTGTGACTGCATAAAGCCTTGCATGGAAATTTTAAAATCAGGCAGGTCACGGTAAAACAAGAACCCGGCGATGACGCAGATAATAAAGACCACCACAGTGGCAATTTGTAGGGTAGAGCCTGCGCCATTGCCAAAAATCCACATGGCAATGCTAATTAAAACCAGCAGTAATAAGATGAATACAGCAGGAATAAGAAACACCAGACTTTTAGGAACTACAGGTCGTACTGCAGGGCTACCGGCTTGAGCGACAGGCATAATTTTAGGGCTTTGGCATTTGGGGCAACGGTATTGCATTACAACTCCATAATTTTAATCTATTGCTTATTTTAATCGGAATGACACAGAAAGCAAAAAACAGCGCAAATAAAAGTTTAGATAAAATTGAGGCAATAAAAAACCCAAGTCACAATGCTTGGGTTTTTTATCAGATCACTATAAATATATTATAGTGATCTTGAATATGGCGTCCCTACGGGGATTCGAACCCCGGTTACCGCCGTGAAAGGGCGATGTCCTAGGCCTCTAGACGATAGGGACAATTGAGGCAACACAGGTAAAAACAGCAAACTTTGGTGGAGTCAAGGAGGATCGAACTCCTGACCTCTACAATGCCATTGTAGCGCTCTACCAACTGAGCTATGACCCCAGTTTGTGTGAGCGCAATATTAGGGGTATTGCGCTTACACGTCAACTATAAAATCAATTATGCTTTATCAACTGCATCATTTTTCGGCAATTTTAAGCTTTCATTGAGTTTTTCCCATACTTTTGCTTCTTTTTTACTCGGCCCGCCGACAATTTCAAGTGCATGACGTAAACGTGCGAAAGTTAAATCGGGACCAATGGTCACCATCGATTGCATGACTGGGGTTGAACTGGTTGAACCGGCAATGGCAATAAAGAAGGTGGGCATAAAGTCACGAAGTTTCACTTCCATCTGGTTGGCCAAGTCCATTAAGGTTTGACTCACCGTATCATTATTCCAAGTGAACAAACTTTCCAGACGCCAAATGGCGAACTGCAAGCTTTGACGAATCTGTTCATCAGACAATTTCTTGCTTTCAAACTGCTCTTTGCTGATGCTTGGGAACTGGTTGAAATAGAAACCAGCCCAGTTCACTGCTTCAGAAAGCAGATTAATACGCGGCTGAATGGCAGCGGCAATTTCTTCCAGGGTATTGCGGTCAGATTTCCACGCCAATAAAGTATTTAACAATTCGGCAGGAGAGAGTGCTTTAATCCATTGACCATTCAGCCAGTTGAGTTTTTCCACATCAAAGATTGGGCCACCTAAAGACACACGTTTAATGTCGAAGTGCTCAATCATCTCTGCCAACGTGAATTTTTCACGTTCATCTGGCATTGACCAGCCCATACGGCCTAAATAGTTCAACAATGCTTCCGGTAATACGCCGATGTCCCTGTAGTAATTGATTGAAGTCGGGTTTTTACGTTTAGACAGTTTTGATTTGTCCGGATTACGAAGCAATGGCATATGACCCAGTACCGGCATTTCCCAGCCAAAGTATTGGTAGAGCAACTGATGTTTTGGTGCAGATGGTAACCATTCCTCGCCACGGAAAACGTGAGTGATTTGCATCAGATGGTCATCGACGACATTGGCAAGATGGTAAGTCGGTAAACCATCGGTTTTAAGCAAGACTTGCATGTCGACTTGAGCCCAAGGAATTTCAACTACCCCACGCAGTAAATCATTGACTTTACAAATCCCTTCTTCAGGTACTTTCATACGAATCACGTGGGGCTCACCTGCGGCAAGGCGATGCTGCACTTCCTCTGTCGACAGCTTTAAACCACGACCATCATAACGCGGTGTTTCACCACGTGCCTGTT
Source organism: Acinetobacter sp. SM34 (assembly GCF_022012365.1). Lineage (NCBI taxonomy): Bacteria > Pseudomonadati > Pseudomonadota > Gammaproteobacteria > Moraxellales > Moraxellaceae > Acinetobacter > Acinetobacter sp. SM34. Next base: position 22,120 of record NZ_JAKLTP010000005.1, read on the forward strand.
GTTCAGCACGCATTTGATCCAGTTCTTCTGGTGTTGCGAAGCAGTAAAAAGCATGCCCTTTTTCTACAAGTTCTAACGCATATTGCTTATAAATGCCCATACGTTCAGATTGACGGTAGGGTGCATGTGGACCGCCCACATCCGGACCTTCTGACCAATTTAAGCCTAACCAGCGCAATGAATCTAAAATCATTTTTTCAGATTCAGGAGTTGAGCGCAGTTGATCGGTATCTTCAATACGAAGAATAAATTCACCGCCATGCTGTTTAGCAAAACATAAGTTAAACAAGGCAATATAAGCAGTGCCTACGTGTGGAAAGCCAGTAGGAGAAGGTGCAATACGAGTACGAACAGTCATAACCAATATTTTCAGAATGTGAATGGAAGCTATTATAACGAAAAAGCCCAATCACTTAATGTTAAATTCAACATTGAAATGATCAGGCTAGATGGGAACCACTAAAGGGGCAAGAAGTTCGCTGCTGAATTAAGAGTTGTTTTGTGGGAACAGCGCTTGTACAAAACGGCTGAATTTCTGGTTTTGGGCAGCAAAGAAGCTTTGAGTCGGTGCAACTTTAATTTCGGTCAGAATTTTTAAATCGTTATCGGCACGTAAAGTATTGCCCCCATGCTTTTGCTGTTGCAAGGCTTTTTCAATCAATGAAGATTTTTCAGGGCTTAAAGTCACTTTGGCTTCGCTACTTTTGATTGCCGCTGCATGTCCCAGCTGAGCCATAAACCCTAAACTTAAACTTAAACTTAACGCCTGTATAATTGCTGTATATCGCATTTCCACATCTCCCCTTCTGGTGCTGGAATTTTATATATTGTTTTAATCCTGTGGTGTGACACCATTTAACCACACAAAAAAATACAAAAGTAGAACTAGGTCACACTTTTTTACAAAATGATAAAATACCTATAAAGCTTGGGCACTTTGTATCAAAAAAATATGGAGACAACATGAAGAATGATGAAAAACAACAAGTTTGAGATTTTTTAGGGATGGTTTTAGTGCTAAAAGTGCATTTTAAAGCATTTTTATAGATATCTTTAAAACCGATTTTTAATCAATAAAATATTATAAGTTTATGATTGTTAAAAATATTCTCGATTCATATAGTGTCCTTATTCTTAAAGAAGAGTGTTACACATGAAAAAAATAATCGTCTCTACTTTTTTGGCCTTGCTGGGGAGCATGGGCACACAGAGTTTCGCCGCCAAAGATTTCCTGAATGTCTCTTATGATCCGACCCGTGAATTTTATCAGGAATATAATCAGGCCTTTGGGGCGTATTGGAAACATCGTACCGGACAGGAAATCAATTTCAAGCAATCCCATGGCGGTTCAGGTAAACAGGCACGTTCCGTGATTGATGGTTTGCAGGCTGATGTGGTGACTTTGGCGCTGGCCAACGATATTGATGAAATTGTGAAAGCGGGCCTGATTCATAAAAACTGGCAAAAGCAGTTTCCGAACAATTCTGCACCTTACACCTCGACCGTGGTTTTTTTGGTACGAAAGGGTAATCCTAAAAATATTAAAGACTGGAACGATTTAACCAAACCGGGTGTGGAAATTATTACGCCAAATCCAAAAACCGGTGGCGCACCGCGCTGGATTTACCTGTCGGCTTGGGGCTATGCATTAAAACAGCCGGGTGGTAACGATAGCAAAGCCCGTGAGCTGGTTAAAAAGCTTTATGGCAATGTGAAAGTACTGGATTCCGGTGCACGCGGTTCTTTAACCACTTTTGCTGAGCGTGGTATTGGCGATGTGCTGTTGTCTTGGGAAAATGAAGCCTTATTGGCAACTCAAGGCCTGGGCAAAGACAAATATCAGATTGTCTATCCTTCCATTTCAATTTTGGCTGAGCCATCGGTGGCAATTGTCGATAAAAATGTTGATAAGGATGGTAACCGTAATTTAGCCAAAGGTTATCTCAACTATCTATATTCACCCAAAGGGCAGGATTTGGCAGCACAATATTATTTCCGTCCACGTGATTCAAAAGCGGCCGCGAAATATGCAGCACAATTTCCAAAAATCAAACTGTTTACCATTGGAGATGTGTTTGGTGGCTGGGCTAAGGCACAGAAAACTCATTTTGTGAATGGTGCCATCTTCGACCAGATCTATAGTGAAAAGAATTAATATTCTAAAAATTATCAAGCATTAAAATAGAAAACGGATAACTAGATTATCCGTTTTTTTTATATCTAATCCATAAAAATCTATATATATGAAATAAGTATAATGTTTTCACTATTTTTGTATCTAAAACAGTGAATTAAGTAGAAAAACCTTTTATCTTAATCTGTTATGTCTAAATTGGATGAATTGCGAATTATGACTTTATTTCATATAGTTAGCATTAATGAAGATAATTGATCTGTATTGCAATGAAAACTCAATTTAAAGCGTTACTCAGTGCAGCATTGCTTGCTACGAGCATTGCTTTTACTGCAACTTCTGCTCAGGCGGCAGACCGTGAATTCCTAAATGTCTCTTATGATGCAACACGTGAATTTTATGATGAATTCAACAAGTCTTTTGGTGCTTACTGGAAAGAGCGCACTGGGCGTAGTGTGAATTTCAAGCAATCTCATGGTGGCTCAGGCAAGCAGGCGCGTTCTGTGGTTGATGGCTTAAAAGCTGATGTGGTGACTTTGGCATTAGCAAATGATATTGAAGAAATCGTCAAATCGGGTCAAATCCAGCCGGGCTGGCAAAAAGAATTCCCGCATAACTCTGCACCTTATACTTCAACCATCGTATTTATGGTACGTAAAGGCAATCCCAAGCATATTAAAGACTGGTCTGATTTAACTAAACCGGGCGTGCAAATTATTACCCCGAATCCTAAAACAGGTGGTTTACCACGTTGGGTATACTTATCTGCTTGGGGTTATGCGCTGAAACAACCGGGTGGTAACGATGCCAAAGCTAAAGAGTTTGTGGGCAAGATGTACCACAATGTCAAAGTGATGGACTCGGCTGCTCGTGCTTCAATGACCACCTTTGCAGAACGCGGTATTGGCGATGTGTTATTGACTTGGGAAAATGAAGCCTTGGTCACTCAAAAAAGCCTGGGTAAAAACAAATTTGAAATTGTTTATCCATCCATGTCTATCTTAACTGAACCATCAGTTGCAATCGTGGATAAAAACGTGGAGAAAGATGGTAACAAGTGGTTAGCCAAAGGTTATATCAACTACTTGTACTCACCATTGGGTCAGGAAATGGCGGCAAAATACTACTACCGTCCACGTAATCCGGACGTGCTGGCTAAATATTCTGCTCAATTCCCGAAAATAAAAACGTTTACCATTGATGAAGTATTTGGTGGCTGGGCTAAAGCGCAACAGACCCATTTTGTGAATGGTGCGATTTTCGACCAGATTTACAATAGCAAGCGTTAATTCTGCGTGATCTAAAAAAGCCAATCCGTTGTGATTGGCTTTTTTATTGTGATTTGGGCTCATGATCCATAGATAAATCAAGGCCAGCAGGGCAAGGCAACTGCCCCTGAGCAGTAACGGTAATTTTGACCTAAATAAAGAACAAATCGCTAAGCTAGATCAAAGAAATGAACAGTAGAAAAATTTCTATTTAGCTGCTGATCAATTGATGACTAGAGCGGCAAATTTTAACAAATAATAAATAGAACAATGGAGTTTTTAAAATAATATACCTTCCCAGCAAAGATCGCGCAAAACTTGCTGCAATATCACTAAAAACGGTTTTCTCTATGAAAATTAATATTTCCCTACAAAAAGTCGTTTGGAGCTTTGTTAAAACAAGGTAATAATGTGCAGTTACATTTTTCCTAGTATTGATTGAACCCTTATGTCGCATATTTCTGTATTACTTCACGAAACTGTTGATGCCTTATTGGCAGATCGCAATACAGGAATTTATGTCGATGGCACTTTTGGTCGAGGTGGTCATACCCGTTTATTGCTGTCTAAATTAGATGAAAATGCCCGCGTCTATGCCTTTGATAAAGATCCGCAAGCTTTGGAAACCGCAGCTGTATTAGAACAGGAAGATTCACGTTTTAAAATTATCCATGCCAGCTTTGCCGATTTAAAACAGGAACTGGAAGCTTTGGGCATCGACAAGGTTGATGGGGTAATGGCGGATTTAGGGGTGTCTTCGCCACAGCTTGATCAGGCAGAACGTGGTTTTAGTTTTATGAAAGATGGACCGCTAGATATGCGTATGGATAACTCGCAAGGTCCAACGGCGGCTGAATGGTTAGTCAATATTGAAGAAGAAGCTTTGGCCAATGTGATTTTCAAGTATGGTGAAGAGCGTTATAGCCGCCGTATTGCCAAAGCCATTAAAGCGGCAGGTTATATTGAAACCACCGCTCAACTGGCTGAAATTGTAAAAGTTGCCCATCCGAAATGGGAAAAAAATAAACATGCTGCAACCCGAACTTTTCAGGCTATCCGTATTGCCATTAATAAAGAATTAGATGATATTGAAGCTTTCTTGCCACAGGCTGTGGAAGTTTTAAAATCAGAGGGACGTTTGGCGGTGATCAGTTTCCATTCACTGGAAGACCGTCTAATTAAACAATTTATTCAAAAAGAATCGACTTTAGCGGAAGACACCAGTTGGGGGTTGCCACAAAAACGGGAAGATACCCGTCGTTTAAAGAAAATTTCCCGAGTTCGTGCCAGTGAAGAAGAGGTCAAAGCCAACCCTCGTTCTCGTAGTGCATGGCTTAGAGTTGCAGAACGCTTAGCTTCAAAAGGCGAATAATGAAAACTGAAGTTGTTGAAAAGAAAGCCGGTAAAAAGCCGATGAAAAAAATCATCAGTTATATCGTTTTGCTGCTATTGGTCTTTGTTAGCGCATTGATGGTGGTATTCCAGGTATTTGAATATCGTCATGATTATCGCGAGTTAAGTTCTTTTATGCGGGAAAGGGATGATCTGAATGCAGAGTGGGGGCGTTTGCTGATTGAGCAACAAACCTTTGGTGCAACGGCGCAAATTGGCACGCGTGCGGTAACGCAATTGCGCATGTACTCGCCACCTGCCGCGCAGACGGTTGTAATTTCTTTACCAATGACTCCAGAAGATAAAAAATAAGGCTAGCTGTAATATGGTGGACAAGAGAACAAGTCAGGCAACACGCAAAAAGCAGCAGCCGATTACCGAGAAAAATGCCCTTAGCGTAGATATGTGGCGTTTTTATCTGATGTGGAGTGTGGTTTTACTATGCTTTTTAGCTTTGGTGAGCCGTGCATTCTATGTACAGGTCATCAACAAGGACTTTTTGCAAAACAAGGCCAATGCCAACATTTTAAGAACGGAAAAAGTCAAGGCGATGCGTGGCGTGATCTATGACCGTCATGGCGTGCCCTTGGCCATTAGTACGCCGGTCATGAAAGTGGTGATTGATCCGCGCGACTATTTTGAAACCAAAAAACTGTTTGATGAGATTACGGCTGAGCTGGCTAAAGATCCTCATAACCGCAAACTGAAACGCCAGTTACCCGATAAAAACCTCAATCTGGATGAGCTTGCCGATGCGGTAGGCATTGATCGTGCAGAATTGAAAAAGAAGATGAACGACAAACCTCGTTCACGTTATCTGGTCCTGCAAAAAGAAATTCCACCCCAGCAAGCTGAACTGATCGCAAAACGTGAGTTTCAGGCTGTTTATACCGAGAAAAACTATAAGCGTTACTATCCGCAGCCGCAGCCGAATGCCCAGATTATTGGTTTAACCAATAGTGAAGGGACCGGGATTGAAGGTCTGGAGATGCAGCTGAATAGTGCTTTATCTGGTCATGATGGCGAACAGCAAATTGTGCGCGATAAAAAAGGCAACCGTTTTAAAGATCCTGAAGTTATCAAAGAAGTGGAAGCAGGGGAAAATATCACCTTAAGTATCGATTCGCGCCTGCAATATATTCTGTACCGTGAATTGACCGCTGCCGGTGTGGCCAATAATGCACGTTCTGCCACTGCGATTGCTGTAGATGTCAAAACTGGTGAAATCCTGGCAATGACCAGCTGGCCATCTTATAACCCGAACGATAAGAAAAGTTTAACCAATAAAGATGCCATGCGTAACCGCGGTGCAGTCGATTCATTCGAACCGGGTTCTACCATGAAACCGCTGACTGTGGCGATGGCACTGGAAAGTGGCAAATATACCGCGAACTCTATCGTCAATACATCGCCGGGCAGTATGCGTATTGGTAACCATACCATTCGTGATACCCATAACTATGGCGTACTTACCCTCGGCGGGATTATCCAGAAATCTTCCAACGTTGGTGTGGCAAAAATTGCCTTATCACTGCCTTATGCAACCTTGCCTACATTCTATAAACGTGTGGGGATGGGACAGCGTTCCGCAGTTAAATTCCCGGGTGAAAGTGCGGGTTTGATTTTGCCGCCAAGCAAATGGAATGTATCGGAAGTGGGTACCATGGCCTATGGTTATGGTCTGAATGCGACGGTACTGCAAATTGCCGATGCCTATGCCATGATTGCCAATAAAGGCGTGAAGGTGCCTTTAAGCCTGTATAAACTGGATCAGCCACCGAAGGGTGAGCAAATTGTCGATGCAAAAATTGCCGAACAGGTTTTGTTGATGATGGAAGCGGTGACCTTGCCGGGTGGTACAGCACAGCAGGCCAATATTCCAGGTTATCGTGTGGCGGGTAAGACCGGTACCGCGCATAAATTACGTGCAGACCGTAAAGGCTATTCAGACTCGGAATACCGTGCACTGTTTGCCGGTATGGCACCGGTAAGTGATCCGCGCTTGGCCATGGTCATTGTGGTGGAAAATCCGAAAGGGCAATATTACGGTGGTTTGGTCGCAGCTCCTGTATTTGCACGGGTGATGCAAGAATCATTACGTTTGATGAACGTGCCTTTAGATAAACCTTTAGATACTCCCAAAATCCAGTAACAGGTGATGAATGTCGATTACATTTCAAGATATTTACAGTACTGAGAAAACCGCTGGATGGATAAGCAAGCCATTCGGTGGCTTTAGTTTAGATAGTCGTAAAGTTGAAGCAGGGCAAATTTTTATTGCCCTGACTAGTTTTTCTCAGCCTGAAAAAACGCTGCAGTTTGCACAATCGGCTTTGGCACGTGGTGCCTTGGCGGTGGTGAGTGAAACGGATTTAGGCCTGGAAAACAGTATTGTGGTGCCTACAGTTCGCCAGCTGATGGGACAATGGCAAAAACAGTATTTGCAGGCCAGCCAGCCGGTGCAGGCGGCACAGATTATTGCGGTGACAGGGACCAACGGTAAAACTACCATCTCGCGTTTAATTGCTGAACTGTTGATGTTGCAAGGCAAGAAATGCGCCGTGATGGGAACTACCGGTAACGGTATTTTGCCGAATCTTGAAGCCTCTTCGCATACGACTTTGGATGCTTTGCAGCTGCAAAATGCATTACATGAATATGCGCAGGCCGGTGCTGAATTTGCTGCGATTGAAGCCAGCTCACACGGTCTGGAACAGGGTCGTTTGAATGGCTGCGATATCGAAATTGCGGCGTATAGCAACTTAAGCCGTGATCATCTGGATTATCACGGTACACTTGAAGCCTATGCTGAAGCCAAGTCGCGATTATTCAAATTTTCCAGTTTAAAAGTGGTGATTATCAATATTGATGATGAGCATGCGCATATCATGATTGAGGCGGCACAATCAAATCCGGCCCGACCAAAAATCCTCACTTACTCAATCACTCACAAAGCTGACTATCAAGTTGAAAATATTCAATATAGCTTAAGTGGTGCCTGCTTTACACTGTGCACGGCACAGGGTGAATTTGAAGTGCATAGCCCATTGCTCGGTCACTTCAATGTTGAAAATCTTGTCGCGAGTCTGATTGCTGCAGAGCAGGCAGGCTTTAAGCTGGCGGATTCGATTGCCGTTGCAGCACAACTGAAAGGTGCGCCGGGTCGTATGCAGGTGATCCGTGATGGCGAGCGTCTGTTTGTGGTGGATTATGCACATACGCCAGATGCCTTGATTCAGGTGCTGACCACCTTAAAACGCCATGTAGCGAAAAATTTATGGGCAGTCTTTGGCTGTGGTGGCGACCGTGACCGTGGCAAGCGTCCGCTGATGACCCGGGCTGCCTTGGATCATACCGATGTCGCACTGATCACTTCAGACAATCCGCGCACTGAAAATCCGGAACAGATTTTTGCCGACATGAAAGCGGGAATCGATTTTTCAGCGCATACAGTGCATGAAATTCATGACCGCCGTGAAGCGATTAAATTTGCAGTGAAACAGGCTCAGGCGGGTGACATTGTGGTCATTGCCGGCAAGGGGCATGAAAACTATCAGGAAATTGATGGCGTACGTCATTGGTTTGATGATGTGATCGAAGTGCAGGCAGCTATTGATGCACAACCTCACACTCCAGATTCAGCTTATCCTGCGCAATAGGAAACCATCATGCATACATCGACTACCAGTACAGTGCCTTTAGAACCGTGGACAGCAGCGCAGCTTGCTGAAGCCACCCAGGGTTACTGGTTGAATGAGAAAGTGCCTCAAGGCGAAATCAAACGAATTTTGACAGATTCACGTTATGCCGAACAAGGCGATACATTTCTTGCCCTGAAAGGTGAGCGTTTTGATGCGCACGATTTTGTTGCTCATGTTGCAGCAAATGGCTGTGAAATTGCGATTGTCAGTCATCCGGTCGACGCAGATATTTGTCAACTCGTGGTTGCAGATACGCGTTTGGCTCTTGGTCATTTAGGTGCTTATCGCCGTACGCAGAACTCACAATTGAAAGTGATTGCGCTGACCGGTAGCAGTGGTAAAACCACTACTAAGGAAATGCTAGGCAGTATTTTATCGCGTCTGGCACCGACCCTCATTACCCGCGGTAACCTGAATAACGATTTGGGTGTGCCAATGATGTTGCTCGAGCTGCGTGCCGAACATCAGTTTGCGGTCATGGAACTTGGCGCGAGCCATCAGGGTGAGATTGATTACACTTCAAATCTGGTGCAACCGCATGTCGCCGGGATTATCAACATTGGTACGGCACATTTGGGTGAATTTGGCGGACGCGATGGTATCTGTCGTGCCAAATCGGAAATTTATGCACATATTGCCGCAACAGGAACGTCTATCGTTCCTGCGGCCGATGATTTTGCAGATACGATTCGCCAAGCCGTGAAAACCGAGAAAGTATTGAGTTTTGGGCCCGGTGGAGATGTGTTTGCAACTGACATTGAATTGCATGCACAATCTTCTCGCTTTACGTTAAATACCCCACAAGCTCAGCGCCAGATCAAGCTGCCATTTGCCGGTGAACATAATGTGCAGAATGCCACGGCGGCAGCTGCTTTTGCTCTTGCCATCAGCATTGCTCTGGATGATATTGTGATTGGTCTGGAACAGGCGACGGGTGCCAAAGGTCGTTTGAACTTTATCCATACTGAAAAGCATCTGTTTATTGATGATACTTACAATGCCAATCCGACTTCCATGCGCGCAGCGGCAGAAGTGCTTGCCCAGCAGGAAGGTGTCAAGGTGATGGTGATTGGCGATATTGGTGAATTGGGCACAAGTGCAGCACAGCAACACTATATGCTGGGCCGTGACCTGGTTTCGGTACAGGGCGTTCACTTCGTGGTTGCCGTGGGTGAATTTGCTCCAGCCACCCAAGAAGGGGCGCGCAGTACCCAGTATGGAAAAAAATTGCAGGCCTTTTTGACTCAGGCACAAGCTCTTCCTTTCTTACTTGGTTTAATTGAAACACATCAACCTCAATCCATGAGTTTCCTGTTTAAAGGTTCTCGCTATACCCACATGGAAACATTGATGGCTGATTTGATGGAGAAACTTTAATGCTGTTATGGCTATTTGAACAACTGGCGGGCTATAACAGCTCGTTTCAGGTGGTTCGTTATTTAACATTACGTGCTTTGCTCAGTGTATTAACTGCATTAACCATTGGACTGGTCTTAGGGCCAGTGATGATCCGTAAGCTACAAGCACTCAAATATGGCCAAGCAGTCAGTTCGTTTGCTCCTGAAGGTCATGCCAAAAAAATGGGTACACCCACCATGGGCGGGATTTTGATCCTACTCTCGATTGGGATATCAACCTTGCTTTGGGCCGATTTATCTAATCCTTATGTCTGGATTGTGCTTGGGGTAATGGTGATCTTTGGTGCCGTAGGTTGGGCAGATGACTGGATTAAAGTCCGTTATAAAGACAATGCCGGCTTGCCTGCACGAAAAAAATTCTTCTGGACTTCAGTGGCTTCTCTGGGTGCCGGTATTGCCCTGTATGTGATTGCGACTCAGCAGGTCAATCCTGTGCATACCAGCAACATGCTAGATTTGTTGATTCCGTTCTTTAAAAATCTGTCTATTCCATTCTCGGTTATTCCTTTGGGAATTGGTTTTATTATCTTTACTTATCTGGTGATTAACGGTGCCTCCAATGCGGTCAACCTGACCGATGGTCTGGATGGTCTGGCAATTATGCCAATCGTTCTGGTTGCAGCAGGTTTGGGCGTGTTTGCCTACCTTGCAGGGGATGTTCGTTTTGCTAATTATCTACACATGCCATATGTGAAATATTCATCCGAATTGGTGGTGATCTGCGCTGCAATGATTGGTGCGGGCTTGGCTTTCCTTTGGTATAACGCCCATCCTGCGCAAGTGTTCATGGGTGATGTCGGTGCCTTATCCTTAGGTGCAATGCTAGGTACCATTGCAGTCATGGTTCGTCAGGAAATTGTTTTTGCCATTATGGGTGGTGTTTTTGTGGTAGAAGCCATTTCAGTATTCTTGCAGATCGGTTCACTGCGCATGCGTAACAAGCGGGTATTCCTGATGGCGCCGCTGCATCATCATTATGAGAAAAAAGGCTGGCGTGAAACCCAAGTGGTGATTCGTTTCTGGATTATCACAATTATGCTGGTAGTTTTAGGCTTAATGACCTTAAAATTGCGTTAAGCAAATATTCGAAAGAGCCGGCATTTGCTCCCACATCTGCCGGCTTTTTTATCGCCTGATTTCAGGTACTGGAGAAAAATATGAATCTTCTGATGTGTCCTGTCTGTCATGAAGCATTGAAACTGACCGAAAAAACATGGCACTGTGTGAATAACCACAGTTATGACGTGGCAAAACAAGGCTATGTGAACCTGCATGTGGTGCAGCATAAGCACAGTAAAAATCCGGGTGATACGCCTGAATCGGTACAGGCGCGTCGTGCATTTTTAAGTGCAGGTTTTTATGCACCTTTACAACAGGCCGTGGTTGAAAAAATTCGCGAATTACGCATTGAAAATCTGCTGGATATCGGTTGTGGTGAAGGTTATTACACCAATGCTATGCAGGCGGAAGTGCTGCAATGTGTGGGTGTAGATATTGCCAAAAATGCAGTTCAGGTTGCAGCCAAGCTGAATAAAAATGTGACCTGGGTGGTTGGAACGGGTGCAACATTACCTGTTTTAGATGCATCAATCGACTTGTGTACCAGCTTGTTTAGCCCAATTCCAAAACAGGAGATATTACGGATACTGAAACCGCATGCCTATTTGATGGTGGTTACGCCGGCGAAAGAGCATCTCTATGCCATGCGTGAGGTGCTTTTTGAAGAAGTGAATCCGCATGAACCGCATAAGTTTGTCGCTCAGCTGGAAGATGCTTTTGAGCTGGTAGGGGAGAGTATCGTAGATGCGCCCTTTATCTTGTCACAAGCGGATTTAAAGCATCTGCTTGCCATGACGCCTTATGCCTATAAAGCCAAGCCAGAGCGACGTCAGGCTTTAGAACAGAAAGATCAGTTTGAGTTAAAAGCCCAATTCCAGATTTATTTATTCAAAAAGAAATAAGCCCAATAAAAAAGCCCTCATTCGAGGGCTTTTTAGCATGCTATTCAAATACATCAATCAGATGATCAAGTGCATCCGGTTTGTGATTTTGTTTTTGCATGTCTGGCGGGTTGGCATTATCCGGAACCAGGATTTTCTCTCCAGGAAGATCATCAAAGTCACGTTCCGGTGCCCGTGCTGGAGCAACAGGTGCCGGACGATACAATGGACGAGCCAAAGGTGGAGATGAACGATCTGTTTGAACAGGTTCACCGACAGTAATCGTCTGGTTATGATTGGTTGGCGCTTTGGCATTTTTGTCAAAATGCACCCAGGCTGCCGGTGTGCCTTTTAAGGCATTGCCCATAAAGTTGGTCCAGATTGGCAAGGCGGCAACACCGCCATACTCAAGGCGACCCAACGTAGTAGGCTGGTCAAAACCGACCCAGGCAACCGTCACCAGTTTGCCATTAAAACCGGCAAACCAGGCATCTTTGGCATCATTGGTTGTTCCGGTTTTACCGCCAAGATCATCACGGCCAATTCTTAATGCGGCACGTCCGGTACCATGCTGAATCACATCACGCAGAATATTGGCCATGTCATATGCAGAGCTTGATTTCAAGACACGCTGTGCCTGACGGTACTGGCTTTTTGTTTCATCAAGTTCAAGTTTGGCCAGTTCTTTTTCTTCTGGTAATGTCTGATTGGTGACATCAATTACTTCATCATCAGGGGTTACCGGTTCTGCAGAGGTAGTTTCTTCATCAGTTTGGTTGATGCAGGAAATACATGCATAGTCAGGATTGCTTTGATAAATCACTTTGCCATACGCATCTTCAATACGGTCAATAAAGTGCGGCTGAATGCGGTAACCGCCATTGGCGAAGGTGGCATAGCCTGTGGCCATTTGAATCGGAAGAACTTGTGGTGTACCTAAGGCAATAGTGTAATTTCGTGGGATCTGATTTTCATGCAAACCAAAATCCATCAGTAATTGTCGGGTACGCTCAATGCCCACCGTTTGCAGCAGGCGAACGGACACGGTATTCCGTGATAAATACAAGGCGCGACGTAATGGAATCATGCCAAGATAACGACCATCCGAGTTTTTCGGTGACCATTTGCCAATGGTGATCGGACTGTCATTGACCATGCTGTAGGGTGTCATACCGCGTTCAAGTGCCAATGCATAGACAAAGGGTTTGATGGTTGAACCTGGTTGACGCCAGCCTTGTAGGGCACGGTTAAATTTGGACTGATAAAAATTGTATCCACCAACAATGGCTTCAATTGCGCCATTGTTCGGGTTTAATGCAATCAGCTGGCCTTGAGCTTTAGGAATTTGTACCAGTGCCCAAGAGGATTTATTGTCATTCGGGCGTAACCGAATAATATCGTTTACTTTAACAATTTGGGAAGCTGTGCGCGGAGCAGGACCCACGCTGTTGGCATTTCTGTAAGGTGAAGCCCACGACATGCCTGACCAAGGTACAGTCACGCTAGAGCCATCTTGCATCAATGCTTCAAAAGCATTTTTATCGACTTTAATCACCTTGGCAGGATAGGTATTTGCATACGCTATGAATTCACTCAAGGGTTTGTCATGTGCTTCAGCACCTCTCCAGCCATGTCGACGGTCATAGGCTTCGAGACCTTCTTGTACCGATTGTTCTGCGAAGGCCTGACGTTGGCTATTGATGGTGGTATAGACTTTGTATCCAGAATCAATTGCTTGTTCACCAAACTTTTCCATCAATTCTGAACGTACCATTTCGCCCACATAGGGGAATTTATTATTGATGCCACGTTCAGGCATATCGAGGTTAATCGGTTCAGCAATGGCCTGTTTATACTGAGTCTGATTGATATAACCCAGCTGTAGCATACGTCCCAGAATCCAGTTGCGACGTTCTAAGGCACGGGTAGGATTGACCACCGGATTGTATTTTGAAGGTGCTTTGGGCAGCCCTGCAATCATGGCCATCTGAGCAATACTGAGCTGATCCAGGTTTTTGTTGTAGTAAATTTTTGCAGCTGCAGCAATGCCATAGGCATTTTTACCCAAGAAAATTTTATTCACATATAAGGTGAGAATTTCTTCTTTGGTCAGGTTCTGTTCAATTTTACGTGCTAAGAAAATTTCAGTCAGTTTGCGTTTTAGCGTGCGTTCTGGTGTCAAATAATAATTTTTAGCTACCTGCATGGTGATGGTAGAACCGCCGGTTTGTACGTTGGAACCGGTGATGGTTTCACTCACCGCACGTCCTAAACCTTTAAAGCTAATTCCGCTATGTTCAAAGAAGGATGAATCCTCTGCAGCAAGGAAAGCCGAGATAAAGGGTTTTGGAATCTGTTTGTATTCCACAGGGACAGACAATTTCCCGCCATACTCAGCAATAAGCTCATTATCAGCACTATATACTTGTAAAGGTTTTAATAACGGCGCCTTTTTTAAGGTGGTCATTTTGGGTAAGGATGGGGCAATATAGAGATACATGCCATAAAATCCCATCGGAATTGAGACCAAAACTATAATTATGATCAAAAAAAATGGATGAACATGGCCCGAACGTGATAGCTTTTTCATAACAAGTAAGTTTTAATAAGAGCTAATGGCAAACTAATTAGCGGTCAGTATAGCCTTTACACATGCAGATTGTTAGATGAGTTATTGTATCTGTATAAAATTATAGACCAGCACTGATTAGTAGGTTACTTTTATTGGGGATAAAAAAATAATAGGAAGTATATTGTGCTCAGGTTATATCGTAAGCCGAATAAGGGGTTAGTAGGAGTAGATATTAGTTCTACTTCTGTTAAATTGTTAGAACTTTCTGTTAAGAGCGGTAACAGGTACTGGGTTGAGAGCTATGCACTGGTTCCCTTACCTGAAGGTAGTGTTGTTGAAAAAAATATTTTAAATCCAGAAGCTGTCGGAGATGCACTAGAGCGAGCGCTTAATCTTGCCAATACGCAATCTAAAGCTGCAGCCCTTGCCATCCCAACTTCATTGGTGATTACCAAAACCATTGAAATGGATGCCGATATGACGGATGACGAACGTGAAGTTCAGATCCGTATGGATGCAGAGCAATACATTCCCTTTCCTCTGGATGAAGCCAGTCTGGATTTTGAAGTATTGCCGGATCGTTTAGCCAATCCGAATCGGGTGAATGTGCTTTTAGTTGCAACGCGTCTTGAAAATGTAGAAGCACGTGCTGAAGTGCTGGAATTGGCTAACCTGACACCAAAAATTGCCGATGTTGAAAGTTTTGCGATAGAAAATGCCTATAAAGTATTTTCCGATACTTTACCAATAGGTGTGAATACGGTTGGTGTTTTAGATATAGGTCATACCATGACCACCTTATCTGTGATGCAAAATAATAAAGTGATTTATACAAGAGAGCAGGTGTTTGGCGGTAAACAGCTGACTCAAGAAATTCAAAATCGCTATGGTCTGTCTTTTGAAGAAGCGGGCCGTGCCAAGAAAACCCGTTCATTGCCCGATGACTATGATGTTGAAGTCTTAGAGCCGTTCTTGGAAGCTGTAGTTCAACAGGCAGCAAGATCACTGCAGTTCTTCTTCTCATCTTCACAGTTTAATGAGATTGACCACATTTTATTGGCGGGGGGGAATGCTAATATTCCAGGACTCGCGAAATTACTACAACAAAAACTGGGTTATCGCGTCACGATTGCCAACCCATTTTTGCAAATGGGGTTTTCTCCACAAATCGATATTAAAAAAATAGAGAATGATGCTTCCTCGCTCATGGTGGCATGTGGTCTGGCATTGAGGAGTTTTGATTAATGGCAAGAATTAACTTGCTCCCTTGGCGTGATGAGCTGAGAGAGAAACGAAAAAAAGAATTTATAGCAATTTGTATTGGGGCTGCATTCATTGGCGCTTTGGCGGTTACATCATCATGGTTTTATTATGATCAAAAACTTGAAGACCAGGAACAGGCCAATCAACTCATTACCAGCACCAATCAAAATCTGGATGTGCAATTAAAATCTCTGGAAGGTTTGGAAGCGCAGCGCAATGCTATTATTGAGCGTATGAAACTGATTCAAGGCTTGCAAGGGCAACGTCCAATTGCAGTACGTCTGATTGACGAATTGGTACGAGTAACGCCAACTAATTTGTATATTACCAAATTTGTGCGTTCCGGCGATAAATTTACTATCGAGGGGAAGGCGGAAAGCCCGAATACTGTTGCAGAGTTTTTACGTAATTTGGAGTCATCTGCCTGGTATCGCAACGCTTTTATGAATTCTTTTTTAGCAGTTGAAGAGCAAAAAGATAAAGCGCCTAGTTCAGTCGTTCCGCGTGTTGAAGAAGGTTATGGTTCATTTGTGGTGACTGCTGACTTAGACGAAATCGCACAACCAGCTGCACCAGAAGCACAACAACAAGCACCATCCAATACAGCTAATTCAACCGTGGAGGCAGCAAAATGAGTCTCGATGAACTAGATGAATTAAATCCAAATGAAGCTGTGGTCACTAAAAAGAAGATGACGCTGGATAAGTTCCTTCAGCAGTTCAATACTTTGGATATGAATAACTATGGCAGTTGGCCATTGTCCGTCAAAATTACCTGCTGGATTGTGATTGTATTGGCGATTGGTGTTCTTGGTTATTTTTTAACCATTAAAAGCAAATTGGACGATATTTCCAATGCTGCTGCTCAAGAACAAAACCTACTTAATGAATTTCGTGAAAAAGATTCCAAGCTTCGTAATCTGCAGTTGTTGCAAGCGCAGTTACAAGAAATGGAAGCGAATTTTAATCAGCAATTAGAGCAATTGCCGAAAGAAACTGAAATTCCAGGTCTGGTTGAAGATATCAACGTGACGGGTGTAAGTTCTGGCTTGAAATTTAAAAACATTAGTTTGGATCCAGAGGTTAAACAAGAATTTTTTATTGAACAGCCAATTTCAATCACAGCAACAGGTGATTATCATGCCTTTGGTTCTTTTGTGAGTGGGATTGCTGCACTGCCACGTATTGTAACCTTACATGATTTTGAGATTACAGCATCGGAAAATAAAGAGAAAAAATCTGACATTCCTCAAGTGAACTATAACGTTAAAGCAAAAACATACCGTTATATTGGGGTTACGGATGCTCAGGCTACGGCTACTCCAGCTACCGGTACTCAGGCTACGGATGCTAACTCAACGGCTACAACTGGAGGGGCAAAGTAATGAAAATGCAAAAAATCTCTCTCAGCTTGATGTTGGGTTTAATGTTAGTGGGCTGTGACTCGCGTATTGATGCCGTGAATGAACAAATGGCCAATATCCGTAATCAACCCCCATTAGCGATTGAACCCGCTCCGGTTTTTCCTCCTGTACCGACATTTAATTATGCGGCACACCAGTTGAAGAGTCCTTTTTTACCGAGTTCGCTGGCTGCTGAATTAAAAATTATGTCAGGAAAGCGGGTCTATCCTAATTTATCACGTCAACTGCAGCCTTTAGAAAGTTATGCAATTGAATCGTTAAATATGAAGGGAAGCATGCGTAGCCAGTCTGGACAGATACTGGCATTGATTCAAACCCCGGATGGTGAAATTGAGCGGATACAGCGCGGCAGTTATATGGGCATGAATCATGGTCGTGTGGTCAACATCACGCCTACACAGATTGATCTCGTGGAAATTATTCCAGATGGGCGAGAAGGATACGTGGAACGTCCAAGAAGTCTAGTATTACTTGGACCAGCGCCTTAAGTTTAAAAGGAATAAAAATGAATAATAGTTTTAAAGATTTTATATTTGGGGATGGCAATACAATGAACCATTTGTTTCGTCAATTTTCTATGGGTGCTGTTGCGATCGCGATCATGCAGGTTGCAAATGCACAAGTCAGTATTACAAATATTGTGCCGATGCAGATTGCAGGTCAAGGTACAGAAATCCGTGTGATGTTTAATGGTTTACCACCACAACCTCAAGCTTATCAACTTGAGCAACCATCACGTTTGATTCTTGATTTTGATAAAGCGCAACAAAATTTAAAACAGAATAGCATACCTGTCGCAACGAAAGAGGCAACTTCGGTCGATGTGAGTTCAGATGTGCAACGTTCACGTTTAACTGTGAACTTGGCTGATGCGGGTGCCTTTACCACACGTATTGAAGGCAATACCTTTATATTAAAAATTAATTCTGTTGCTGGAAATACATTTGCCTCACAGCAAGTTATGGCTCAAAAAACTGCGCAAGGCATTTCCAATATTGGTTTCCAGCGTAGCAGTCAGGGTGAAGGCCAAATTATTGTTGATTTATTAGGTAGTAATACTCCGGTAGATGTACAACAGCAAGGCAGTAAAGTAGTAGTACGAACTTTGGGTAACAAAGTTCCTGCACACTTGGCACGTCGTTTAAATGTCAATGATTTTGCAACTCCGGTATCCACGGTCGATGCTACCAATGACGGCGGTAATGGCGTGATTACCATTCAGACTTCTGGTAGCTATGAATATATGGCTTATCAGACTGATAATAAACTAACCATCAGCTTAAAACGTCCTGAAGATAAAAATCCATTAAAACCTAAAGCAGCGAATGCTTATACAGGGAAAAAGATTTCTTTGGATTTCCAGGATATTGAAGTACGTCGTGTACTGCAATTATTGGCAGATTTCACCGGTATCAATATGGTGACTGCAGATAGTGTACAAGGCAATATTACCCTGCGTTTAAAAGATGTCCCATGGGATCAGGCTCTTGATATTATTTTAAAAACCAAAAATCTGGATAAGCGCCGTAATGGCAATGTGATCTGGATTGCACCGGTATCAGAACTGATCAAGGCGGAAGAAGAAGAAGCTAAAGCTATAGCACAAAGTGTAAAATTGGCGCCGATTCAAACTGAGTATTTAAAATTAAGTTACGCTAAAGTCACTGATATTGAAAAGTTAATTACTGAAACTAAACAGTCGAATAATTCGGGTGGTGGGAGTAGTGGCGGTAGATCAAATGATAATTCAGGTGAAACCCTCTTAAGTCCCCGTGGTTCAATTTCGGTTGATGCACGTACCAATACCTTGATTATTAATGATACTGCACAAAATATCGATAAAGTTCGCAAAATGGTGGATTTACTTGATATTCCCGTGAAACAAGTGATGGTGGAGGCGCGTATTGTTCGTGCTTCAACAGAGTTTAGTAAAGAGATGGGCGTGAAGTGGGGTATCTTGTCACAGGGGATTAACCAGAATAGTGACCTGTTGGTCGGTGGTAGTGATACAACCTTATGGGATTTAAAAACACCTGATGATGACGGTAAATATACGATTCAACGTCCACAGAACTTAAATGTGGATTTAGGTGTAACCAGTCAAGGTGCAAGCCGAATTGCTTTTGGTTTGATTAGCTTGTCTGATTTTATGCTGGATTTAGAACTTTCAGCGTTGCAGGCCGATGGTTATGGTGAAGTTGTTTCTACCCCTAAAGTATTAACGGCGGATAAACAGAAAGCTAAAGTTGCATCGGGTACACAGGTTCCTTATCAATCTGTCAGTGGAACGGGTTCCAATGCAACTGCAAGCACTCAATTTAAAGATGTTTTATTGAGTCTGGATGTTACCCCAAGTATTACACCGGATGGCAAGGTTCAAATGAATCTTGATATCTCAAGTGATTCAATTGGTGGAGTTGCACCAAATGGTGAATTTACTTTAAACAAGAATGAAATTAATACTAATGTATTGGTAGATAATGGTGAAACTGTGGTATTGGGTGGTATCTTCGAGCAAGTAACACAGAATACACAAACAAAAGTACCATTCTTAGGTGATATTCCTTACTTAGGTCGTTTATTCCGTAAAGATTTGAAATCTGATAATAAGCGAGAGCTATTGATTTTTGTTACACCACGAATTGTTAATGACAGTGTTTCAAGAAATCATTAATATATTTTGAATTTAGCAAAATAAATAGGTGACTCCTTGCCAAGCAATGAGTTTGAAACCCTGCCAAATGTCTATTTGGTAGGGCCAATGGGGGCTGGAAAAACAACTGTTGGTCGTCATTTAGCGGAACTGTTGGGACGAGAATTTCTTGATAGTGATCAAGAAATTGAACGTAAAACAGGTGCGACAATTCCTTGGATCTTTGAAAAAGAAGGTGAAAAGGGATTTCGTAATCGTGAAACAATGGTGATTGATGAACTTACTGCCCGTTCACAGCTGGTTATTGCAACTGGTGGTGGAGCAGTGACCCAGTCACCTAATCGTGAATTCTTAAAACAACGTGGAATTGTGGTTTACCTTTATACTCCTGTCGAAATTCAATTACAGCGCACTTATCGGGATAAAAACCGTCCTTTACTGCAAGTTGAAAATCCTGAACAAAAGTTACGTGATTTATTGGCTGTTCGCGATCCCTTATATCGTGAAGTTGCAGATTATATTATCGAAACAAATCAGGGCGCTGCTCGTGATTTAGCGCAAAAAATCTTACATATGATTGTTTCTCAAGAAGCAAAGCTAGTCTAATTAACGGTTTTAATTTCATGCAAACTTTACATGTTGAACTCGGTGATCGTCGCTATCCTATCTTTATTGGCAGTGATCTCAATCCCCAATCTTTACTTGAATCTTATATTCACGGAAAGCAGGTGATGGTGGTAACCAATACGACGGTTGCTCCTTTATATCTAGAGCATTACCTTAGTGCGATTGAAGGTTTGGGTAAAACGGTTGCGACATGTATTTTGCCTGATGGCGAAAAGTATAAAAATATTGAGCATTTAAATCTCATTTTTAATGCTTTGCTGGAAGCGGGTTTTAACCGGGATGCGACAGTATTGGCTTTGGGTGGTGGAGTTATTGGGGATATGGCAGGTTTTGCATCTGCATGTTTCCAGCGTGGGGTATATTTCATTCAGGTACCGACGACACTTTTGTCACAAGTCGATTCAAGTGTGGGCGGGAAAACTGGTATCAATCATCCACTCGGTAAAAACATGATTGGGGCTTTTCAGCAACCTCAAGTTGTGCTTGCTGATATGTCACAGCTTTCGACCTTGCCAGACCGCGAGTTATCTGCGGGTTTGGCAGAAGTGATTAAATATGCCTTACTGGGAGATCGTGATTTCTTGGTCTGGCTTGAACAAAATATGGATGGGCTGGTTGCGCGCGATCCCGGACTGCTCGCTGAAGCTGTATATAAATCTTGCGCTCATAAAGCACGCATTGTCGCCAATGATGAAAAAGAACAAGGCGAACGTGCCTTACTGAATTTAGGTCATACTTTTGGCCATGCAATCGAATCCTATTTGGGTTATGGCGTTTGGCTACATGGGGAAGCGGTTGCTACAGGGATGGTGATGGCGGCTGATTTGTCACAACGGATGGGCTGGATTTCACGTGAAGATCTAGAACGTACAAAAAAAATCATTCAACGTGCTCATTTACCCGTAAAATGCCCAGCTATTCCACTGGAAGAATTTCTTGCCTATATGTCACATGATAAAAAAGTGCTGAATGGGCAGTTGCGTCTGGTCCTGATGAAAGCACTGGGACAAGCCGTAATTAGCAAAGAATTTGATGTGGAATTGATGAAACAAGCGATTTTAGCGAATCAAGAAAAGGCATAACTCATGGCAACCCTCCGTACACAATGGCAACGTATTCAAAATTATATCTGGCTGGTGTGTGGGGTGGTGTGTTTGTTTGCAGCGCTTGTTTTTTGGGCAATCACGGATAGCGATGCTTTAGTTGAAGTGGAAAAATCTGCGGAAACGGAGTCTGAGCTACAAATTCAACCCGAAAAAGTTGCTGCAACGAACTTGCTTGGTGCGCTACAGGATGAAGTTCGTCCTTTAGAAATGACCACACGTGTAGTGACTACTGGAAGTTATGAACCGGAATTTCGTGGTAGCAAGTTTATTAATGATAATAAGAACGCAAGTACCATCGAATTGTTTCGCACAACCAAGGATGATGTGATTCGCAGTTTTTTAAAAAAACAATCCGATCGCAAGAACTTTTTTTATATACGTTTAAGCGGTGAGAACCAGATTGAACAATATGTGCTTCTCTATGGGGTATATAGAAATAAAGATGAAGCTCAACGTATGCTAGAGCAATTACCGCTGCAATTTCCCAAGACTGTTCAGCCTAAAGTACAGGATATTGAAAATTATGTCTCTTTAGTAAATGACATGGGCGCGGATGAAATGGGTACTAATAATAAGCTGTATGCAGTCAATCTAAAATCTGCGCCTTTACCTAAAGTTGACGAAAGCATATTGGCAATTGTGAAACCAAAATCCAATGAGCCGGCAACTGATGCTAAAACAGCAACTACAACCACCACTGTGACACGTCGCGACGAACAGGGCAATGTAGTGGATGTGCAGCAGTCACATTCAGCTGTCGAATCTGCACCGAAACAAGGCGGAAATAAAGTTCCAGAAAAAGAAATTAATGACCCATTTAACTAAAAATATAGTTCTAAAATAGAGCAAATTAGGTTATAAAAATAACAATACGCACAAATATAGTGCAAAAAATGTTTTACTGAGAGTTTGATAAAACTCGCGAAACTTTAATGTTTTTATATTTAAAACGTTTAGCATTGTCTTTTTGTGATTGGCATATTTTTTGCTTAATTGGTGCGTGAATTGAGTTGATGTCCCTGTTTTGGCGCGAAAAGATTCAATGATTGTGCGAAATCGTCAAATTTGCCTGCTTTAAAAGAGTGCGTGAACGAAGCAAAACATTTTTGCAATTAATTCATGTACAAAGATTAAAATCGGATTATCTTAAGCATGATGAAAAGATTTTACTCATCATTGATCTTAAAGTGAGTAAATTGGACTAAATCGCAAAGAAGATATTTGATTGTTAGATGCCCGCTTTATGGGCCATGTTGAAAAGAAGGGTACGCTATGCACATGCCATCGCCTAATACTGTAGCTCCCGCTCAAGGTTTATACCAACCGGATGAGTTTAAAGATAACTGTGGTTTCGGTCTAATCGCCCATATGCAGGGTGATGCCAGCCATGATCTCGTCAAGACCGCTATGCATAGTCTTAGCTGTATGACACACCGTGGTGGTATTGCCGCAGATGGTAAGACAGGGGATGGTTGTGGTCTGCTCTTGGCAATGCCGAAGAAATTCTTCCGTGAAGAAGCAAAAAAACTCAGTGATATCACTTTAAGCGAAATTTTTGCTGTCGGTACCGTATTTTTAAATGTAGACCCAGCAATTGCTGCACATTCTAAACAAGTGTTGGCCAAAGAAATTGAATCTGAAGGTCTTAAAGTTCTCGCTTGGCGTGTTATTCCAACCAATAACGATGTGCTTGGTGAAATTGCAATGCAGTCTTTACCTGCATTCGAACAGATTATTGTCAACTGCCCTATGGGTGTGACTGAGGTCGAGTTTAACCGTAAATTGTTCTTGGCACGTCGTCGTGCAGAACAACAGTTAACCAATGATCCATCATTCTATGTGACCACTTTGTGTTCTACAGTGATTAGCTATAAAGGCCTGATGATGCCTGAAGCGATTGCTGACTTTTACACCGATTTGGCAGATG
Source organism: Acinetobacter sp. SM34 (assembly GCF_022012365.1). NCBI lineage: Bacteria > Pseudomonadati > Pseudomonadota > Gammaproteobacteria > Moraxellales > Moraxellaceae > Acinetobacter > Acinetobacter sp. SM34. The sequence goes on from NZ_JAKLTP010000005.1 coordinate 45,544, forward strand.
AACGCCTGGAATCTCATATTGTAGTGTTCCACCAACGTTTCTCGACCAACACTTTACCGCGTTGGCCTTTAGCGCAGCCATTCCGTTATCTGGCGCATAATGGTGAAATCAACACCATTACTGCAAACCGTAACTGGGCAATGGCGCGTACACCAAAATTCGAAAACCCGCTATTACCTGGATTAACCGATCTTAACCCGATTGTGAACCGTACCGGTTCAGACTCTTCAAGCTTGGATAACATGCTTGAGATTCTTGTCGGTGGCGGCATGGACCTGTTCCGTGCACTGCGTATGCTGGTTCCACCAGCTTGGCAAAACGTTGAAACTTTAGATGCAGATCTTCGTGCATTCTATGAATTCAACTCTAAGCATATGGAAGCTTGGGATGGTCCGGCGGGTCTGGTCATTCAAGATGGTCGTCATGCGATCTGTATGCTGGATCGTAATGGCTTGCGTCCAGCACGTTGGGTCATCACTAAAAATGGCTACATCACGCTTGCATCAGAAATTGGGGTTTGGGGTTATCAGCCTGAAGATGTGATTTCTAAAGGTCGTGTTGGCCCGGGCCAAATTCTGGTGATTGATACTTTCACTGGCAAAATGCTCGATACCAAAGATGTCAGCAACCATTTGAAAAAAATGCGTCCTTACCGTGAATGGTTGCGTGAGAATTCTGTACGCATTCAAGGTAGTCCGGAACTGGAAGAATATTTATGTGATCAAGGCTTGAAAGGCGATGAGCTGAAAGCATCACAGAAAATGTTCATGGTGACTTTTGAAGAGCGTGACCAGTTGCTTCGTCCAATCGCTGAAAGTGGCCAGGAAGCAGTAGGTTCAATGGGTGATGATACGCCAATGGCAGTATTGTCTCGTCAAGTACGCCATGTGTCAGATTACTTCCGCCAACAGTTTGCACAGGTTACTAATCCGCCAATCGACCCATTGCGTGAATCGATTGTGATGTCATTGGAAACTTGCCTGGGTCGCGAACAAAACGTATTCGAGCAAAGCCCTGAACATGCCGATCGCTTGATTATTTCTAGTCCTGTACTTACAAATTCAAAAATGCATCAGATTCGTACCCTTGGGCGTCCGGGTTACGAAATTGCTGATATCGATTTGAACTATGCAGAAACTGAAGGTCTGGAAGCTGCGCTTACACGTATTTGCATCGAGGCTGCTCAAGCGATTCGTGATGGTAAAACTTTATTGGTGCTTTCAGACAAGAAAATCCGTCAAGGTTTCTTGCCTGCTAATGCACTCATGGCAACAGGTGCGGTACATCACTACTTAATCAATGTGGGTCTGCGTACTGATGCCAACATTATTGTTGAAACAGGTTTGGCACGTGATCCACACCAATTTGCGGTGATATTGGGCTTTGGTGCAACTGCGATTTATCCTTACTTGGCATATGACGTGATCAATGACTTGATCGCGAAAGGCGAGTTGTTAGGTGACCCAATCCATGCACAAGCCAACTTCCGTAAAGGGATTGAAAAAGGCTTATTGAAAGTCCTTTCGAAAATGGGTATTTCGACTGTTGCCTCTTACCGTGGTGGCCAGTTATTCGAAGCTGTTGGTCTGTCGACTGAAGTGGTTGCTAAATGCTTCACTGGCGTACCAAGCCGTATTAAAGGTGCAACTTTTGCTGATCTTGAAAATGATCTGAAAAAACTGGCTGATACAGCGTGGAAATCACGTAAGCCAATCGATCAGGGTGGCATGCTGAAATTTGTATTCGACAAGGAATATCATGCATTTAACCCAGATGTGATCAATGCCTTACATAAATCAGTTCGTTCAGGCAAATATGCAGATTTTAAAGAATATGCTGAACTGGTAAACAACCGTCCGGTCGCTACCATTCGTGACTTGTTGAAGCTGAAAACCGACAATTCAATTGCACTAGATCAAGTGGAATCGGTTGAAGAAATTCTGCCACGTTTCGACTCTGCCGGGATGTCTTTGGGTGCATTGTCTCCTGAAGCACATGAAGCGATTGCCATTGCCATGAATACCATCGGTGGTCGTTCAAACTCTGGTGAGGGCGGTGAAGATCCAGCGCGTTATGGCACAATCCGTAATTCGAAAATCAAACAGATCGCTTCTGGTCGTTTTGGTGTAACGCCTGCGTATTTAACTTCTGCTGAAGTGTTGCAGATTAAAGTCGCACAAGGTGCAAAACCGGGTGAAGGCGGTCAGTTACCGGGTGGTAAAGTGAATGGCTTAATTGCACGTTTACGTTATTCAGTACCAGGTGTGACCTTAATTTCACCTCCACCGCACCATGACATCTACTCAATTGAAGATTTGTCACAACTGATCTTTGACTTGAAACAAGTCAATCCTCAGGCGATGGTATCAGTGAAACTGGTATCTGAACCGGGTGTGGGTACAATTGCTGCAGGTGTTGCGAAAGCTTATGCCGATTTCATTACCATTTCAGGTTATGACGGCGGTACAGCAGCGTCGCCATTATCTTCAATTCACCATGCCGGTTCGCCTTGGGAATTAGGTCTTTCTGAAGCGCATCAAGCCCTTCGTGTGAACGACCTACGTGGCAAAGTACGTGTTCAAACCGATGGTGGTTTGAAAACTGGTCTAGACGTGGTGAAAGCGGCAATTCTTGGTGCGGAAAGCTTCGGTTTTGGTTCAACACCAATGATTGCATTGGGTTGTAAATACCTGCGTATCTGTCACTTAAACAACTGTGCGACCGGTGTTGCAACTCAACAGGATCATTTACGTCAGGAACACTACATCGGTGAACCTGAAATGCTGATCAATTTCTTCCACTTTATTGCGGAAGAAACACGTGAATGGTTGGCCGCGCTTGGTGTATCAAGCCTGAAAGACCTGATTGGCCGTACTGATCTGCTTGAAGTATTGCCAGGTGAAACGGATAAACATGCTCACTTGGATTTAAGTGCATTATTGACTTCACATCCATCTGCAGAAGGTAAAGCGCAATATTGCCAAGTACAAGGTAATGCGCCATTCGATAAAGGACTGCTTGCAGAGAAAATGATTCTCGAGATGCTTCCGACCATTGAAGCCGGTAAGAGCGGTGAGTTTAGCTTTAATGTGGTGAACTGTGACCGTTCAATTGGTGCACGTATTTCTGGTGAAATTGCACGCCGTTATGGCAACCTCAGCATGGAAGCACATCCTGTTGTTATGAATTTGAAAGGTACTGCAGGTCAGTCACTCGGTGTTTGGAATGCTGGTGGTTTGCATATCAAACTTGAAGGCGATGCCAACGATTACGTCGGTAAAGGTATGGCGGGTGGTCGCGTATCGATCTTCCCACCAAAAGGTTCGCCTTTCCAAACTCAAGAAACGGCGATTATTGGTAATACCTGTCTGTATGGTGCGACTGGCGGTAAACTGTTTGCTGCAGGTACTGCAGGTGAGCGTTTCGCGGTACGTAACTCAGGTGCCTTTGCCGTAATTGAAGGTGCAGGCGATCACTGCTGTGAATACATGACCGGCGGTATTGTGACTGTACTCGGTAAAGTGGGTCATAACTTCGGTGCAGGTATGACGGGCGGTTTTGCTTATGTACTTGATTTGGATAACGACTTCGTTGACCATTACAACCATGAGCTAATTGAATTGAACCGTATTTCTACAGAGGCGATGGAAGAACATCAAGAATTCTTGCTTCGTATCTTAGATGAACATATTGCTGAAACAGGTAGTGCTTGGGCGTACAAGATCCGCAATGAGTTTGATTTTTACAGCCGTAAATTCTGGCTTGTAAAACCAAAAGCTGCTAATTTGCAAACGCTTTTGAAAACAACCAAAGCTGATCCACAATAATTCCACTACTGCAGATTGATAGGCAGGTGTAGCGGTAAAAGATGAAACCGTTACACCTACCCACGGAGAGAGACATGGCAGAGCGCCTAAACAATGACTTTCAATTCCTGGATGTAGCACGCCAAGATCCAGAGAAAAAAGATCTAACTGTCCGCAAAGCAGAGTTTGTGGAAATTTATAAACCTTTTACAGCGGAAATTGCGGCTAACCAAACCCACCGTTGTTTAGGTTGTGGTAACCCATATTGCGAATGGAAATGTCCGGTACATAACTACATTCCAAACTGGCTGAAACTGATTGCTGAAGGCCGTATTTTCCAGGCAGCAGAACTGTGCCATCAAACCAACACTTTACCGGAAGTCTGTGGCCGTGTATGTCCGCAAGACCGTTTATGTGAAGGGGCGTGTACCCTGAATGATGGTTTTGGTGCAGTGACCATTGGTAATGCAGAAAAATACATTAACGATACCGCCTTTGCTTTGGGCTGGCGTCCAGACATGTCACACGTGAAATGGACTGATAAAAAAGTCGCAATCATTGGTGCTGGTCCTGCCGGTCTAGGTTGTGCAGATATTCTGGTACGTAATGGTGTAAAACCGGTGGTATTTGACAAGCGTCCTGAAATTGGCGGTTTGCTGACTTTCGGTATTCCTGAATTCAAAATGGAAAAAGACGTCATGAAACGTCGCCGTGAAATTTTCACCGGTATGGGCGTTGAATTCCGTTTAAATACTGAAATTGGTACAGACGTAACGATTGATCAGCTACTTGCAGACTACGATGCAGTATTCATGGGTATGGGTACATACACTTACATGAAAGGCGGTTTTGCCGGTGAAGATCTGAACGGTGTCTATGACGCGCTTGATTTCCTGATTGCCAACGTCAACCGTTGCCAAGGCTGGGAAAAAGATGCGGCTGAATACATCAGTGTAGAAGGTCAAAAAGTTATCGTACTGGGTGGTGGTGACACTGCGATGGACTGTAACCGTACTTCTATCCGTCAGGGTGCTGAATCAGTGATCTGTGCCTACCGTCGCGATGAAGAAAACATGCCAGGTTCTCGCCGTGAAGTGAAAAACGCACGTGAAGAAGGTGTGGAATTCCAGTTTAACCGTCAGCCAATTGAAATTGTCGGTGAAAACGGCAAAGTGACTGGCGTTAAATTTGTGACTACACAATTGAGCGAGCCAGACAGCCGCGGTCGCCGCAGCCCAGAGCCAATTCCAGGTTCTGAAGAAGTGTTGCCAGCGGATGCCGTACTTCTTGCATTTGGTTTCCGTACCAGCCCAGCTGATTGGTTTAATAATGTGAAAATTAACTTGGATGGTTCAGGCCGTGTTGTTGCGCCGGAACAGCAAGAGTTTAAATTCCAGACTTCAAATCCAAAAATCTTTGCTGGTGGCGATATGGTGCGCGGTTCTGACCTGGTTGTGACTGCAATCTGGGAAGGTCGTCAAGCTGCAGAAGGTATCCTAGATTACTTGGATGTTTAATTCGATATAAACTGAATTGAATTCATTCTAAGAACCCGCTTTGGCGGGTTTTTTATTGTCGTTATGCATTGCCTGAAATGATACGTTTTGTGTATCTGCTGATAAATATATAATTTTAGAGGTAAATTAGCTGTAAAAATGGCTGATTTTGCAAATGGGCTAAGCATTTTTGCCATATGTGAAGCCTGAATTCCTGCACATACTGAGTTTCTGTATTCTAGCTAAGAGATACTCAGATGACTCAAGTGACGACAGAAAAATCATATCAAAATCGTCCAAAGGCTATCGGGATTACAGTGCGTAAACCACAATTTAATCCGCAAGCCATTCGCAGGCATTATTTCGCCAATTCCCCTATCATGTCACATTTGCTGACCGCGCTATCTTCTACATTTCCTGTAGGAGAACAGTTTTTCGTACATAGCGTGCGTAATGTTCGTGATCAGGTAAAAGATGAAAAATTGCAGGCTCAAATTGCAGCCTTTATTGGACAGGAAGCCATGCATTCCAAAGCTCATGCCGAGTTTAATGCTGCCTGGCGCCGTGATGACTATAATCTGGACCGTTTTCAGGCTTGGCTGGCACGTAAAGACAGCTATATAAAAGGACTGCATCCTAAAATCCAGCTGGCGATTACCTGTGCGTTTGAGCATTTTACCGCTTTGCTGGGAGGATATATTCTGCGACATCCTGAAGTATTGGCCAACCTGGATGAAGATACCATCAAACTCTGGGTCTGGCATGCCATTGAAGAAATTGAACATCGCGCTGTCGCCTTTGATGTTTATCAGCATGTATATGGGGATGATAAAGTGCGGCGTATGATTATGCGTAGTGTGACCACAGGTTTTGCCAGCTTGACCTTCTATTCGGCCACCCGGTTATTTTGGCAAGATAAGAAAAAAAGTTTGCCTAAAGTGACGGGTAATCTTCTGGGAATCTATTTAATCGGGAAAATGTTCGTCCAGTTATTGCCTGAATATTTATCTTATTTTAAAGCCGATTTTCATCCTTCTGAAATTGACTATAGCGAGATCGTCAAGGAGTGGAAGCAGCGACTGGCGGCCGAATATCTCCATCCGGAATTTCAAAAGGAGCTGTCCATAGTCGCTTATAGCTGATTGAAATTTTGCTGGATTAAGCTCGATTGATGATCGGGCTTTTTTATTTTCTTCCAAAAAATTGAACTTCATCTTGAATAAATAAATTAAACAAAACTACAGCTAAATATGTTTACAATAAAATTAGTTAAACAAATACAAATAAATAATAGAGGAATAGCTGAATGAATTTTATGAAAAAAACTGCAGCGACAGTCGTACTCGCGAGCACGCTGACCTTAAGCGGCTGTGGCTATAACACTTTACAGGTGAAGGATGAGGCTGTTACAGCTTCTTGGGCAGAAGTGCAAAACCAGTATCAACGCCGTGCAGATTTGGTGCCTAATCTGGTTAATGTGGTGAAAGGCTATGCAAAACATGAAGAGCAGGTATTGACTGAAGTGACTCAGGCGCGTGCCAATGTTGCCGGTCTAAAAGTGGATAAACAAGTGCTGGAAGATCCTGCTTTATTCCAAAAATATCAGCAGGCTCAGGCACAGATGACTACAGCATTATCCCGTTTAATTGCGGTTTCAGAAAACTATCCGGACTTAAAAGCCAATGAGCAGTTCCGTGATTTACAGGTACAACTGGAAGGGACTGAAAACCGCATTGCAGTTGCCCGTAACCGTTATATTGCCTCAGTTCAAGACTTTAATGCCTATTCACGGCAGTTCCCGCAAGTGATGACGGCTAAAGTCATCGGCATGAATCCGAAACCGAATTTCAGTGCAGAACAGGGTGCACAAACAGCGCCTAAGGTTTCATTTGATTAATCGGGTGGCTGCATAAAAAAGGATGCGCATATGCTTGCTCCAGAACATAAAAATACGTTCACGATGATTTTACACGTGCTGATCTTGTGCTTTGCAATGTTGTCCAGTTCATTTGCTTTGAGTGAAGTGGCCACGGCCAGTGACCGTGAAGAAGCGGTTATCGTAGGGAAGGTGATTCAAGAGCAGCAACAAGCAAATCAAACTCAGCAAAAACCGACAGCACAGGCAGAAGCTAAGCAGCCGAAAATTGCCAATGATATGGGGGACGGCGAATCTATCCGCGGCCTGCCGACTTTAAATGAGCCAATCGTTGATCAGGCCAATCTATTAACTGCCAGTGAAAAGCAGGAGTTAAGTCAGCGGATTCTGAATTTGCATGAACAGGGCAAGGCTCAAATTGGTGTAGTGATCGTGCCAACGACGGGACAGGAAGATATTTTTGATTTCGCCATGCGGGTGGCTGAGAAATGGCAACTTGGATCTGCGAAACAGGATAATGGTCTGCTCATGGCGATTGCGGTGAATGATCGGCGTATCCAGATTTTAACTGGCTATGGTCTGGAAGGTGTACTGCCTGATATTGTCGTAAGCCGAATCATTCGTAATCAGATCACACCTTATTTTAAACAGGCTCAATATGCACAAGGTATTGATGCTGGACTTGCGGAAATTGAGCGGATTTTAAATCTGGATCCTGAAGTTGCAGCGAATGCAGCGCAGGAGTTGAAAGAACGGCAGGAAAAAGCCTTGCATGAACAACAGGCGAAAGAGAAAACCTTGAGTACAGCCTTATTTATTTTAATCGCAGGAATTATTGGTTCATTTATTGTAGGTAAACCTTTAAGTGCTTCTACAGCAGCTGTTGCGGGAACTGTGGCTGGTCTGGTCAATGGTGCCGGACTGCTCACCAGTTTATTAATCGGTGGTGGTATTTTTTTCTTACTCATTACTGCAATTGCGCAAACCATTTTTCAATTGATTTTATCATCCGCTGGTCGTGGTGGTGGACGCGGTGGCGGCTTTGGTGGTGGTGGATTTAGTGGCGGCGGTGGCGGCTTTGGTGGAGGAGGGGCATCAGGATCATGGTAACAACAACAGATACGACAGAAATTGTCACACAACCTAAGACAGCAGAAGTAAGTCAGCCCAGTTTTAAGCGTTGGTTAAAGCATTTTCTATATATGCCTGCAACACAACGCTATTTTTCCAAACACGATCAAGCTGCGATTGCCCAGGCAGTGACTGAGGCTGAGTGTGGACATGTCGGGGAAATTCAAGTCGTGATAGAAGGTCATCTTCCTGTAAATCAGGCATATTACCAAGAAACTCGTATGCGTGCGCGTCAGTTATTTGCAGAGCTTGGGGTATGGGATACGGAATATAATAGTGGTGTGCTTCTTTACATCAATTTATGTGAAAGAAAAGTTGAAATTATTATTGATCGTGGAATAAAAACAGCCACTCAGCAAATGATTTGGGATGAAATTTGTCAAAATATGATTACGCAATTGGTTAAACAACAGCTTAGGCAAGCGGTAGTGACAGGTGTGATAAACATTGGTGAAGTGCTCAACCGGTTTTATGCTCAATCAATTCAAGATAAAAATAATGAATTGGCCAATCGTCCGATTATTTTGCGTTAGAAAATAGGTGGAATAATGACATAAATTGTCACTTTTTTACTAAAAAAAACATTAAAACTACGTTGTAACAATTTTATTTTTTTAAAGTGCTGTTTTTTCTGTCAATTTTATTATAATCGGTCTTGGCACATTTAGTGCTATATATAAAATAAGCTACTTTAGCTTTACAAAGCTTATAAATAAACAAAAACATTTGTGGAGAATGTTATGAAATCTATGCAAAAGGGTTTTACTCTTATTGAATTAATGATCGTTGTAGCGATTATCGGTATTTTGGCTGCTATCGCACTTCCTGCGTACCAAGATTATACTGCACGTGCACAAGCATCTGAAGGTTTTAAAGCAACTTCTGGTGTTCAGTCGGATATCGGTACATTCGTTGCTGATAAGAACCGCTGGCCAAAAGCTTCTGATGATGTAGGCGTTGCTGCTGCATTACTGCAAGGTAAATATTTTACTACTGGTGGTGTAGTTATTACGGGTGGTGATGCTTCTACTATTACTACGCCGACTACACCTTCAGTTATTCAAGTTACTTTTAACAACGGTACAAACAATGGTAAAGTAATGACTTTAACACCTTCTATTGTTGCAGCAACAGGTCAGATTTCGAAATGGACATGTGCTCCAGGTACTAGTAACGGTATCTTGGCTAAACGTTTACCAACTAGCTGTCAGTAATAGTTAATTGATGGTTTAAAAAAGAGAGTTTAGGCTCTCTTTTTTTTATTTTAGAAATTTGTAAATTAATGCAAAAAATTGTCATATAATGACTGTGTAAATGTAAAATAATTAATTTTAATAAATAAGTAATTGATTTTTATCTTTAATTTTTATGGCATGATTTTTGATTTATATGTAAATATAGAAAAGGATAAAGTGCAATGAAAAAAAATCGAGGTTTTACACTTGTTGAACTCATGATTGTCGTGGCAATTATTGGTATTCTAGCGTCTATTGCACTTCCTGCTTACAGGACTTATATGGCGCGCGCGCAAGCAGCTGAAGGTTTTAAAACTACTGAAGGGATTCGTGCAGAAATTTCCATTTGGCTTGCTAATTATAAAGCATTCCCCGATGCAACTGCGGTTACGACAACGGGCTATATTGGTAGCTTTGCCAATACCATTGATGGTAAATATATTCAAACGAATGGCGTATCAGTAGCGGCAGATACTGGGGTTATCACAGTTTTGTTCGACGCGGGCAATATAGCAGGCACAAATATGACTTTTACGCCTACTTTGAATTTGGTAAATAATGAACAAGTTATATTATGGAAATGTGGTGGTACAATAGAACCCAAATTTTTACCGACCTCTTGTCAATAGTGAATCATTTTATTAACGGTATTATATGTGGTTAACTAAGTTTAGATTAAAATATTTTATTGCACATTTATGTGTTTCATTATTGCTTGCTTGTTGTTGTCTATTTCTTGTGTTTTATATTTGGTATCCAGCACCTTTGGCAAAAGCTGTGGGAGTAACCTCACTCTTTTTTATTATGCTTGTGGTAGATGTGATTCTAGGTCCTACATTAACTTTAATTGTCGCAGAACAAGGGAAAAAATTACTTAAACTGGATTTGATGATTATTTTCTTAATTCAGATATCTGCATTAACCTATGGCTTATATAGTATTTCTAGTGGTCGTCCAGTATGGATTGCATTCGATACGCTCAGGTTTGATGTGGCTCAGGCGAATAACATTCCTATAGAGAATCTAAAACAGGCAAAAGCACCCTACAATATTCTCAGTTGGGGGAAACCACAATTTGTTGCTGTGATACCAACAAAAAATGAAAAAGAAAAGTCAAATCGTACTTTTGTGGAATTACAAACAGGGGTTGCACCAAGTATGCAGCCGACTCTATATGAACCGATATTTAATCAATCAAAGCAAATAAAAAAACAGCTCAGTCCATTATCAGAATTAGTTTCTTATAATGAGAAGAATTTAGTAAAAAAGACTTTAATAAAATATCCTAATGCGAATGCTTTTTTGCCGCTAAAGGCGAATGAAGTTGATATGGTGGTTCTTTTAAATAAAGAAAGTGGTCAGATAATTAAAATTGTTGATTTGCGTCCTTGGAAATAAACATCAGTTTTGTAGGAGATTTTATAGAGATTTAGCTGTATAGTTGATCGAAATTATTTTATTTCTTATTTAAAAATGAAAATATTTTACTTTATTATTGCTGCATTTATGATGGGTTTTGCTTGGTTGTCGCCATTTCATGATCAGCCATGGGTTGCATTTTCTAGCGAAATTTTGAGTTTTGGTACTGGGCTGGCATTGCTAGGTTTATTTTTAAACCAACAATTAAAAATACCAAAAATACAATTATGGGTTTTTCCAGTTGTCTTTATTCCATTATTACAGTGGGCTTTTGGGTTAGTATTTGATTTTAGTGTTGCATTAATAAGTACCTTATATCTATTAGGTTTCTGGTTAATGATTGTATTGGGTTTTAATCTTTCATTACAAATACAGTCTCGTGAACGTTTGATGCAAAATATTAGTTATTTACTATTTGGTATTGCTTTATTAAGTAGTTTAATGGCAATCATTCAATGGTTAAATATCGAAGTTAAAGGGGTCATGCAACTTGTAGGTAGTCGACCTTATGCAAATTTTGGTCAGCCTAATAATATGGCTACATTTTTAACAATGGGAATACTTGGAGGATTGTATTTATATGAAAAATATAAAATATCTTTGTATATCCTTATTCCTTCAAATCTGTTCATTCTATTTGCTATCGCATTAAGTCAATCTCGTACCTCTTGGGTAGTTTGTATCTTCATTTGTGCTTATTGGGGTTATAAACAATATAAAAATAGCCCACGACTTAAATTCTCTACATTATTTGCTTGGAGTTTAGGGTTCTTTGCAATTACAGCTTCTGGAGTAAAAATATTAACGTATTTAATAGATAATTTTACGCAACTAGAACTGATTAAAGTACGATCTGTTGTTGACCGTGCTAGCTCTGGTTACGAGCGTTTTGATTTTTGGACCCAAATGTTATTTGCTTTAAGAGAACAGGGCTGGTTTGGTTATGGTTGGAATCAAACTAGCATTGCCCAAATGTCAGTTTTTCATCTGCATCCTACACATGCATGGGTGGCAAGTGCCCATAATGTTTTGCTTGATTTATTAGTTTGGAATGGTATTCCATTGGGATTGTTAATTATTGGTTATATGGTTATATGGTTCTTTTGGCTTAATAAAAATGCCAAAGATATTGCATCTATTGTAGCAATTCTTATGGTAAGTACTATTCTTATTCATGCACTGCTAGAGTTTCCATACCGTTACGCATATTTTTTATTGCCAATGGGCTTTTTATTAGGACTTATTCAGGCTCAGACTCCGACATTACAAGGAATATTAATTGATAAAATAATTATTCGTATTTATGGATTAGTATTTCTAGTTCTTATTGGGCTAATTTGGCGTGATTATAAACTTTGTCATGCCCAAATAAAATCATTGGCGACACAGCAACAGACGGATGTGAAAATTTGGGGAAGTTCAAGAGTTGTATTTTTAACTCAATTTAAAGATCTTATACAATGGGCTAGGTTTAATCCATTAACAATGATGTCTGATGATCAACTAAAAATGGTTGAAAATATAGTGAAAAAAAATCCTACAATGTACAATTTAGGTAAGTACTCTATGTTACTTGTATATAACAATAAATATTCAGAAGCAGAGCATCAGCTGTATATACTCAATTATTTATATAAGCAAAATATTCATTTATCGGAGCTGATTGAATTAAATCGTAAAGCTCAGCTAGCTCATGTAAATTAAACTTAGGCAGATGTATATTAAGTGGCAGCTTTTAATGATTAAGTATCATAATATATAAGATGCCAAGTTTTTTTATGACTTTTATATGTTAGCTTTTGGTTTTATTTTAGCCAGTGTCTTTATATCACTGGCTTGGCTTTTGCCTATCCACTACCGCCCTTGGGTTACCTATACTGGTGAACTTTTTGCCTTTTTATCGCTTTTTGTACTCGCTGCCATTTATTTAAAAGACAAAATTAAATTACCGGTGATCGGTTTGCCATTATTGCTTCTCGCGGCTATCCCTTTGGTTCAATATGGGGCAGGGGAACTATTTTTCTTTGATAAAGCCTTGATCTGTACCTTGTTTGTGCTTGGCTTTTGGCTGAGTATGGTGATTGGTTATAACTTATCGGTTGAAAAACCAGACCGTGAACGCATTTTTACTGGGCTTAGTTGTGTAGTTTTAATGGCAGGTACAGCAACGGCTGGTATCGCCATATGCCAATGGACAAATTTAGATGCCCATTTGCCCGGCATGATCAACATACAAGGTAATACACGCCCCTACGCAAATTTTGCCCAACCCAATAATATGGCAACTTTTTTGATGATGTCATTAATGGCGTGTTTGTATCTCTATGAAAAGAAAAAGGTACAAACCAAATGGTTAGTCGCTTGTGCATTGCCTATATTAATAGGTGTTGCCTTAAGTCAGTCACGAACTTCTTGGGTGGCTTGCTTATGTATTTTAGTCTACTTGGCTTATCAACAATATCGTGGCTTTATTCGGCTTAAATGGTATTGGACAATCAGTTGGTTGGGTGTATTTGTCGGATTGATTGTTGTAGCACCCATACTGAGCCAACTTCTTGCTCAAGCCACAGATGCACATATTATTCAAAGCCGTGATGTGGTACAGCGTGCCACAGGTGATATGTCGCGCTTAGCCATTTGGCAACAGATGCTGCATGCGATTGCTGACCGTCCATGGTTGGGTTATGGCTGGAATCAGACCAGTGTGGCTTATACCTTGGTCAGTGATCATTTTCAGGGACCGGTCTGGATTCGTAGCGCACATAATTTTATTCTCGATTTTATCCTGTGGAACGGCCTTATTATCGGACTTCCTTTTCTGGCCTACTTTGGCTATTGGGGCTATCAGCTGAATAAACGGGTCAATTCGGTAGAATCGGTAATTGGGATTTTGATGGTTGGCGCAGTGCTGATTCATTCAATGCTGGAATTCCCTCAATACTATGCGTATTTTCTGCTTCCGGTAGGTTTTATCATTGGCTTGATTCAGTCGCAACAGGCGGATACTAAAGTCCTGACCCTTTCACCCAATTATATGCGGGTGACTTATGGACTATCTATTCTGCTGCTGATTCTGATTGTGCGAGATTATTCAGTTCTAGTACCTAAACTTAATCAAACACTACGCTATGAAAAAAAGCCGGAAAAAATCACCAATCAGGATCAGATTTACTTGCTGGAAGAGTTTAACCGGCGTATTGACTGGATTCGTATGAATCCCTATAGCAAGGTGAGTGCACAACAGCTTGAAGAAATTAGGGAGATGGTGCTCAATTATCCAACCTCCTATGATCTGCTCAAGTATGCCAAAATACTGGCTTTTAATGGTTATGAGCAGGAAGCTAAACATCAGCTCTGGTTGTTAAAAAAATTACGTAAAGTCGATATAGATTACGCATCATTGGCCCAACCCGTAGCCAAAAAATAAGACGGTCAAAAAGCGAATCTAATAACTAAAAAAGCCAGTCAATCGACTGGCTTTTTAAACTCTTAAATCTGGCTTTGAATATAGTTTTCGATACCGACTTTCTCGACTAGATCAAGCTGGGTGGTGGTCCAGTCCAGATATTCTTCTTCTTTTTCCAGGATTTCCTGAACAAGATCGCGAGTCACATAATCCATTTCCTGTTCAGCCAGGCTGACCGCTTTTTGCAGGGCTTCAATATTTTCGTTGACTTTACGTACATCACAATTCAGTACTTCAACAGTATGCTGGCCTATGTATAACTTGCCTAAATTTTGTAAGTTGGGCAGGCCTTCAAGAAATAGAATGCGTTCAATAATTTTATCCGCATCTTTCATTTGCTGAATCGATTCTTTGTATTCTGCCGAACCCAGCTTCTCAATTCCCCAATCGTTAAACATGCGTGAGTGCAGGAAATACTGGTTAATGGCAGTCAACTGGTGATAAAGCACCTGATTTAACTGATTAATGACGTCACGATTGCCTTTCATTGTAAGTTCTCCATCAACAATTTTTGCCTTCACAAAGGGTCAGGCAATCAAAAAAATTATTATTGTAATTATCTTAAACAAGAAGCAAAACAATGGCGAGTGGTTTATTGAACAGCAAATGAAAATCGCAATCAAGAACCATAAAAGGCTGCAAGCTAGACAGGGTGTATAAAAAACCCGCCTAGAGTCATAAGCGGGAGAGGAGGAATGATCTTCTGACCATTAAATTTATCATTAAGATTATCGGATTTAAGCCGCTACCGATATACGGGCTGCAATTTCTGAAAGCTCTTCGCTAATGATGGCACGTGCTTCAGGTGCACAACGGCCACAGCAGGTACCTAAATCAAGTAGGTCGCGAATTTCACGATAGCTTTCTGCGCCATTTGCGACTGCATCTTTAATATCTTGATCGGTAATACCACGACATAAGCACACGTACATTTGAACTAGCCACACTAAATAGTGAAATGGGATAAGTAATATTATTGATAATTATTATCGTTTGTCAATGAAATTCATTTGAAATATCATTTATTATGATTGAGTTTTTGAATAAAAAAATACCACCTTATCGGTGGTATTTTGTGCAATTTTCTAACTAATTGAAAATTATTTATTAATAATCACGATGCCATCCATTTCCACTAAGGCATCTTTAGGCAAGCTTGCTACCCCTAGGGCTGCACGTGCTGGATAAGGCTGGGCAAAATATTCACCCATAATTTGATTCACCAATTGGAAGTGTGAAAGATCAGTCAGAAAAATATTCAGTTTGGCGATATCTGCCAATGAGCCACCAGCTGCTTCACAGACCGCTTTTAAATTATCAAATACACGGCGAATTTGAGCTTCAATACCTTCCACCAATTCCATACTATAAGGATCTAAACCAATTTGACCTGAAAGGTACAGAGTATTTTCAACTAAAATCGCTTGAGAATATGTACCAATAGCTGCAGGTGCATTTTCAGTATGGATTACTTGGCGTGACATTGATTTCTCCTTATATCATCTTCATACATCATAGCGTATATCAGGCAAAAAAGTTGCATATGATTGAATTAACTTGCTTTAGATGCTTCGGCAATGTTGATTGGCTGGGCTAAACGGGTTATGCGTGGAAAACCAAAGTGCATGCGTAAATCGCGAATAATTTGAGCAATTTGTTTGCGGTTATGCACCACAATGTGGACGTAGGTTTTCCCTTCATGGGCATGAACCATTTCTACACCGGTTTTTTCTTTACGGCACTGATAAATCAGGTCAGAAATTTGTTCATCATTCATCAGCATATCAATACTTAAATAAGCAGTGAAACTAATGTCATTGATATCTTCAGCGGTCCAGTGCAACGGCATAATATTTTCTGGATGCTGATGCTGTTCATGCAAAAGATTATGACAGCGAGCACGATGCACAATTAAGCCACGGCGTGAGAGGTGTCCCTGGATTGGATCACCGAGTACCGGGTTGCAACAATGCGCATATTTGACATCAATACCTTCCGTCCCTTGAATCAGTCGGGTTGATGATTGTGGTTCCAGATTTTGACCTTGTGCAAAAAGATGATTGGCAACCAGTTGTGGAAGCAAATCGCCCACAGCAATCTGCTCAAATAACTGTTCTTTGGACTCAATATGACGCCATTGCAGGATATCCTGCCAATCTGCTTCAGTTAAGTCTTTTACTGATCGATTAAACAGTTTAAGGGCACGGTTAAGTGCCTGCTGGCCGACTAATTGCTGTTCTTCAATGTCCTGATCACGCAAAATATTTTGCAAGGCGCGACGTGCTTTTTGGGTGTTAATGAAGCTTAGCCAGTCTGGATTTGGTGTCGCTAGAACATCGGTAATAATCTCAATCACTTGCCCACTAATAAGTGGTGTTGAAAGAGGGCGGGTTTCGCCGTTTATTTTTGCTCCGACAGCGTGATTGCCTAAAAACAGGCTGGCTGAATAAGCAAAATCGACTGCTGTAGCACCTTGAGGGAGTTCGTGCAAATTGCCATGCGGGGTATACACCCAGATTTTTTCCTGGTGTAAATAATCTAACAAGTCGCTAAAGGTAGTTTTGGCACAGGCACCATCAATCAGTACATTCAGGTTCTGCATAGAGGCCTGAATGGCTGAGCGGCAGGCTTGCGGCGCATTTTCACCCAGTACCACGCCAAAACGGGCTGCCCTACGCATTAACTCGGTTTGGATGGTCAATGATAGTGTGGTTTTTTCACCTTTTAAGCGCATCATCAACGATTGGTTGCCACCCGGTAATGGGCGACGAATATGATCTTCATAATGCAAAATCTGGAAGTTTTCACGCAGGATTTCTGCCAGACGGTCACAATCGGCAATGCTTTGTAAAATAATTTCAAAAGCATGACTATGAGTCAGCTCCTGTAAATCAATGTCGTTTTTCACAAAGTGACGCAGTAATTCAATATTGTTATTTTTCTTTTTAATGCGGCCAGTAATCTGGTGCTGTTGCAGCAGTTCAGTCAGGTTCTTTTCCCAGAGGCTCTGATATTCACAACGTTTAGGCTTGGTTTGTAATAAGGCATCTTGAACATTATTAAACATATCCAGATCAAGATTCTGATAACACAGATGTTCCAGGTTGTCGGCCATTTCATTCATGCCGACAATGCGCGCCATGGGCACAAATATATCAAAAGTTTCCTGGGCAATACGCATGCGTTTATCTGGGCGCAATGAATCCAAGGTGGTCATGTTGTGATAACGGTCGGCCAGTTTAATAATAATGACACGTGGATCTTGTAAGGTAGCTTGCAGAATTTTACGGAAGGATGCGGCTTTATTGTATTCTTTATCACTAGAATGGCTGAGTTTGGTGACACCATCGACCAGTTCTGCAACCGTACGCCCAAATTTTTCAGCGATGTCTTCCTTGTTAAAATCGGTATCTTCAATGACATCATGCAGTAGGGCGGCCATTAGGGTTTCGGCATCCAGACGCATATGCGAAAGAATGCTACTCACTGCAATCGGATGCAGGATATAAGGTTCGCCACTTTTACGGGTGATGCCATCATGCGCAATATCAGCATAATCGCAGGCCACAAGCACGCGCTCGACATCACTTGCACTTAAGTACGCATCGATAATAATTTTGAGCTGTTGCTTGGCTTGGCTGACCTGTGGGCCTGGCATATAACACCTTTACTACTTCAGTTTCTACAATTTAAATCGCTAGAGCTTTAATGAAAAGCATATTGCATGACTTGTCAATTTTTTCATTTAAAAAAAAGCAAAAAGATACCTCTTAAATAACGTATCTTTATACCTATGTTATAACGTTTATTGGGCAAATATAAAAGTTATGCAATAAAAAAAGCCTAGTTAAAACTAGGCTTTTTCTCAGATATTTTTTCTTATTGGAAAGAAAAGCCATCTAAATTCAGATTGTTTGCAGAAAGTGCCAGGTCAAGGCTAGAAGCTTGATAGTCTTGATCACGTTGTTTCAAGATGTCTTTAGATACATGACCGGCAGCAATTTCACGTAAAGAAACTACAGTCGGTTTATCGTTATCCCATTCTACAGTAGGTTCGATCCCTTGACGTGCCAATTGACGCGCGCGTTTGCTTGCCACTAGTACAAGCTCAAAGCGGTTGTCTACATGGTCTAAACAATCTTCAACGGTTACGCGTGCCATAAGAATTCTCGTTTGAATATTAAATTTGAACAGACTGGGCAGTATAAAATGCTTTGCCTGCAGACTCAAGTTTTAATCACGGTTCAACAGGAGTAATTAATTTTTCAATCAATTCCTGATGACGGGTTGCTTGCTGCGATAATACTAGACGATTGGCAATAATCACGCATTCCAGATCATGCAGCGCCTTATTAAAGTCATCATTAATAATGACATAGTCAAAATTGCTATATTGCTGCATGTCTTCAACTGCACAGCCTAAGCGACGTTCAATCACCTCAACCGAGTCGGTACCACGATTGGACAGGCGTTGGCGCAAATCGAACTGGCTGGGTGGAAGAATAAAGATTTGACGTGATTCAGGAAAAAGTTTGCGAACTTGCTCCGCACCTTGCCAATCAATTTCAAGTAGAACGTCATGGCCCTTGGCAAGCTGTTGTTTTACGGTTGCTTGAGCAGTACCGTAATAATTGCCAAACACTTCTGCATATTCAATAAAACCGCCTTGCTCAACTAGGGCAAGAAAATCTTCTTTTTTTGAAAAGTGATAATGCACACCGTCGAGCTCGCCAGGACGTTGGCCACGCGTGGTGTGAGAGACAGAAACGTGTAGATTGGTGACACGGTCAAGCAGGGCTTTAACGAGGGATGTTTTGCCTGTTCCGGATGCAGCAGAAACGACAAACAAGAGACCCGACATGATATTTTTCCTGATATGATAAAATATCTTCTCTATTTTAGAGTAGACGACTCGCAAACAAAATAGCCAAGCGTCTTTTTGTTGGTATTTATTTCAAATTATTCCGCTCAACTTCGGGTGAACATTGAGGATCTTATGGAAATTGTATTGGCCAATCCACGTGGTTTTTGTGCAGGTGTCGACCGAGCAATTGCGATCGTCAATCGGGCACTAGAATGCTTTAATCCACCTATTTATGTGCGTCATGAGGTCGTACATAACAAGTTCGTGGTAGATGATTTGCGTCAGCGCGGTGCAATTTTTGTCGATGAACTGGATGAGGTTCCTGATGACAATATCGTGATCTTTAGTGCGCATGGCGTATCGAAAGCGGTACAACAGGAAGCGGAACGCCGTGGTTTAAAGGTGTTTGATGCCACTTGTCCGCTGGTGACCAAGGTGCATATTGAAGTGACTAAATATGCGCGTGAAGGAACGGAAGCTATCTTGATTGGGCATGAAGGTCATCCCGAGGTTGAAGGCACCATGGGGCAATATGATAAAAAAAATGGCGGTCACATTTATTTAGTGGAAGATGAACAAGATGTAGCTGCTTTAGTGGTACAGCATCCTGAAAAAGTGGCTTTTGTGACTCAGACTACCTTGTCGATTGATGACACGGCGAAAGTCATTGATGCCTTGCGTAGCAAATTCCCTCACATTCAGGGGCCACGTAAGGATGATATCTGCTATGCCACTCAAAACCGTCAGGATGCGGTACGTGACTTGGCGGCACAATGTGATGTGGTTTTGGTGGTGGGTTCGCCTAATTCATCTAATTCAAACCGGTTGCGTGAGCTGGCGGAGCGTATGGGGAAACATGCCTATTTAGTCGATAATGCAGATCAGCTGGAGCAGGCCTGGTTTAATGAAAAGACCAAAATTGGCGTAACCGCAGGCGCCTCAGCGCCTGAGATTTTAATCAAACAGGTGATTCAACGTTTACAGGACTGGGGTGCCAAAGCGCCGGAAGAACTTTCGGGACGTGAAGAAAATATTACTTTTAGTTTGCCGAAAGAGTTACGTATTCCCGTAATACAGGGTTAATCCGTGAATTGTTTAACATTCTGAAAATTTTAAAAAATTGACAGATAATTGCTTTTTGGCAATTATCTGTTTTTTTATGCCTTTTATCCTTTTGTGTGCTTAATTTGTAATTAAGTCCGATATTATTTTAAATAGGGTAAAGTTTTGTTGCCTTGGGGGGAGTATGCAAAGAAAAGAACAAGGATTCACCTTAATTGAATTAATGATGACAATAGCTGTGTTGGCGATTATTGCAACAATGGCTGCTCCTTCTATGGGTAATTTGTTAGAAAAACAAAGATTTCAAAAAAAAGAAAGAGAATTACTTTCAATATTAACCCAAACCAAAAGTCAAGCAATATTAAAAAGAACGAATGTGACTTTGGCTCTTAATTCAACAGCAGGTAATACCGATACCATTATGAATTGGGATAAAGGGGTTAATGTGGATTTAACCATCCAGACCTTAGCGGCAGATCAAACATTGGGAACTTATTCAGGAACTAGCTTGATATTTGATAAAAATGGCTTAGTCAGTGGTTTAAATCAGGATGCTTTAATCAGTCTGTGTAATACAAAGTTAAAGAAAAACAAACAACTCGTATTAACCAGATTGGGCACTGTTTATACCAAACCTGAGGGAACATGCTCATGAAAATGTTAAAAAATCAGGCCGGTGTTGGTATGGTTGAAGTTCTGGTGGCTTTGCTTGTACTCGCGATTGGGGTGTTAGGTTATGTGGCTTTACAATTGCGAGCCATAGATGCTTCTGCAGAAGCCTTAAGTAAGTCACAGGCCATGCTTGTGATGCGAGGACTAGCTGAAAATATACGTTCCAATCCTGCGGCATTTTCGAATTATCCTGCTTTAGTTCAAGGATACGGTAATTATTCGTCTACTACAGTTGAACCTACATCCTGTCTGAATTCAGCATGTACAGCAGTGCAGATGGCGACCTATGATGCTTATAATGCTGCTAAAAATGCTGACCAGTATGGAATGAAAATTACAATGGAAAACTGCCCGGGTGTCACAAGCACGATGAGTTTAAAACGTCAATGTTTGTATATTTTTTGGGGCAAAACACAGCCAAATTTTACGACTACAACGACAGGGGGTGTTTCTACCACCACTATTGATGCTTCTAGTTGCATGTCAAGTTCAGGAACGTATGTAAGTGGCGCCTCATGTTTGATGATGGAGGCTTATTAAGATGAATAGACCTTCTTTTAAGCTACAAAAGGGTTTTACGTTGATTGAGCTGATGGTGGCGCTAGTTTTAGGGTTAATCCTAGTTGCAGCTGCAATTCAGCTATTTACAGGGGGAATTCTGTCTAGCCAGTTGCAACGTGCCAATGCTGAAATTCAGGACAGTGGTGTATTTGGTGTGGATTATATGCTGCGGGATATCCGTCTGGCGAATGTGGGGAATTCAACCAATCTGGAAATTAATGACCAGACTGCATATGGCGGTATTGTTCTTACGGGATCTACAGCATCAAGCACGACCAACGTGAATTTTGTGCCTAAAGTAGGTACAACTGCTTATATTGATGCGGCATTATTAAGTCGAGGTAGTGGAGATGCTGTTTCAAGCACAGATAATTACTGGAAAGGATTATCTAATGTAAAAAATACAGCGGGTACAGCTCAAATCAGTGATCAATTGACCATTCAATTCGTTGCTCCTTCTCAAATGTTTAATTGTGAAGGGCAAACAGTATTTCCAGGCGATTTGGTTGTACAACGGTATTTTTTAAGAGTGGATGCCAACGGGACTGGAGACAGTGATATTGCACTTGCTTGTGATGCCAATACACCTGCAACATCGGCAACAGCTGTTTCTGCTCAACCTACCACAATTACCGGTTTAGGAACGGCGGGACAAATTGTTATTCCACGAGTGGATCACTTTCATGTGCTGTTAAAAGCAAGAGATGAGACAGGGAATTTAAGTTATTACACCATTCCACAGTATAGAACTGCCGCAATTACTGCCAGGGCAACTACACCTACCGCAAAGAAAGCACCAAGAATTTTGGCAATTCAGGCTTCAGTGCTTATTCGTTCTACAAATAATGCAAAAAATACAGTGGTTGATCCTACGCAGGCAACTTACGTCATGTTGGATACAACGGTTAAAGCAGCGGATACAACGAATCGCTTTGTAAGACGTGCTTATAACTCTACGGTAGCTTTGCGTAATGCAATGGGGGAAAACCTATGAGACCAATGACTCCAATATATACATTGCATCGACAGCAAGGTGCGACATTAATTGTTGTCCTAATTATTTTATTGGTTATTACTGTGGTTGGGGTTTTAGCCATACGTGTTGCGATTGTCTCATTAGGCGTAGCAACAAATAGTCAGGTTGATCAATTGAACTTTCAGGCTTCAGATACGCCACTTTATTTATTGACAAAAACAGATCCTACGACATTAACGAATTTTGGCAATGTAGTGGGTGCAAGTTTACGAGCACATGAGAGTAGTCCCGGTGCAGAATATATTTTTTGTTATAAGCCTACCTCTGCAACAGTTAAGTTTTCACAGACAGTCGATGCTGCTTTGATTCGGGCCGGTACAGCTAATGATGCTACAAAAGAGGCTGGCATTGGAAATGGTTTTTGTACACTCGATAGCGATTTTGGTAGTAGCCGTGCTGCAGTAGTAACGCAAGTAGCAGTGAGTATTCCTACAGATGCGAGCTCCGATGCTCCGGGTTCAAATTTGCCGCGTGGTATTAATTTAACAGAAGGTGCACAACTTCCAAAAAGTATGACTTCTACACAACGAGTTAGGGTTATTTCTACTGCAATGTTGCCGGCATATTCATCGACTTCAATCTCAACAATTCAGACAAATTGTTTAAGTGCTGCTCATACTAAAATTAGCGACAATCTTTCTACTGAATTAAAAGATAAAGAAACGCTCGCAGATTGTTTAAGAACAAATAACGTCCCATTTAGTGTTCAGGTTCAGGAATTTAATTACCTGAATAAGCTGACTGAAGTCACAGCTCCAGGCGGTTAAGGAGAGAATGAAATGAAAAATGAATTTAAAAATTTGAAACGTAATAAGCTGTGGCTTGCAGTATGTGCCAGTTCATTGACCATGTCCTGGTTAATGACGGCTTCGGTTGTGCGTGCTAGTGATTTACAGATATATGCAGTGCCAGAAGCTGGTAAAAAAACGATTGTCATGATGCTTGATACTTCAGGCAGTATGGATGGGTATGATAATTGTCAGGCTACAAAAACTTCCCCATATAGTGAAACAATTACAATTGGAGGAAGAAGTGAAACGATTAGTTATACACGTGATTCTTCTAGTTCAGGCTGTCCTTCTGGTCAGAGAAAATATACACGTTTGAGTCGACTACAAGACGGTATGTTTGCGCTATTAAATAGTAATAATGCTGACTTACCACGAACCAGTGTGGGATTGGGAAATTATTCTGCAAATGGTGATGGTCAAACAGGGCAGATTTTAGTACCAGCGGCACCATTGGGGGTTGCTGGCAGTGAACAAAGAGCAAGACTGAAAAAGGCCATAGCAAATCTAAATGCTTCAGGTTATACACCGACTGCACATGCTTATGCAGAAGCAGCAGCTTATCTAATGGGAACATCAACTTATGCTGTGAATGTATCTTCAGTAACAGCGTACAGAGAAGTTTTTAGGATTGAAAGAACAGGAAATAATAAGAATAGAAAATATTCTGTTTATGAATGCAATAATAGTTGGGATGATACCAGTAAAAGTGGTTCTGATTATTTTCAAATGTGTAATTCATGGAAAACTACAGCTTATCAATCTAATCTTACAAGTGAGCCAAGTGATAGTAACTTGCCATCTTATGATGTAAGGGATGATAGTTATTCTAATGGTTTTAGATCGTATTATATAAATCAAAGTGCTACTTATAATGCGCTTAATAATACTGGGATTGCAAATTCTAAAGTTAAGGATGCAACAAATCCGGGAATTGTAGTTGATCGGACGGCTTCAGATGCAACTGCTCAGTATTCCTCGCCACTTCCAGCAGTTGCTGATCGGCAAAGTTGTGATGGGCAAGGCGTATATATCCTTTCAGATGGTGCAGCGAATAATTCAAGCAATGATGAAGCACTTTCTGTTATGAAAGCTTCTTTAACTACAACATATGCCAGTACTTTAAATTGTAGTGACAGTTTAATTGGTGCAAATGGTAACAGTACTGATTCAGCATTGGGCTGTATGGCAAATTATGCCAAAAAACTCTTCAATCCAATAACCAATCCAACAGGCGTATCAATTAAAACAGCATTTGTTGGTTTTGGTTCTGACATGAATAGTTTGACCCAATCGTACGTGAAATCCTCCTGTCAATTGGCATCACGTGCATATAATGATCCAATTACAAAATCAGCTCCAAATGACAGATGTTCACCAGGTACAACCTTTGGCGTAACAGCACCGAGCTCCCAGACCGCTTTTGATGGTGGTTATGGTAATGGAGGGTTCTTTATTGCAGATACTGATGATGAAGTCACACAAAGTGTATTGGAATTCATTCGTAATTTGGGCGCAGCCCCGCTTGCACCATTAACAACAGGAGCAATAGCGGTACCTTATGATGCTCTGAATCCAAAAACTTTAGACACCACGGGTTATTTGCGTGCACTTGAGCCAAACCCAGCCAGTACTTCTTTGACTTGGCGGGGTAACCTAAAAAAATACGAAACAATCTTAACCGGAACGAATGCGGGAGCTTTTCAAGATAAATCAGGCAATTTAGTTTATAACAGTACGGGTGATTTTTCGAAATCTACTAAGGATTATTGGAATACAGCAACTACAATTGGATCCACCTCATATAGCTATAATGATGGCGGTAATGTTGAGATAGGAGGGGTACGCTGGCATATGCCTGTACCAGCATTGGGGCAAACAGAACAACGAAATGCTCAAAACGATGTCATAAGATATGCTTATGCTTCTTCTGGCTCTGTACGTAATTTTTATACGGATGCTGGTGTATACGATTCAACAGCTACAGTTCCACTTGCAGCTGTAGCTGGGGCTAGTACAGGTGCAACTTTATTAAAAATTCCGACTGCTCCGACAGATGGGTATACTACTGTTCCGGCTACGAGTGCTTCATATATTCTTGATCAATTTGCTACAGCAACAACCATTAAAGATTATCCAGCATTGCTGAAAAGAAAATTACTGAATTATTTGGGCTTTAATTTAGAACTTACCACAGATGCCTTACCTAGCACCCTTACTGTGTCAGATGCACCATATTTTTCTTTAGGTGGAATTATTCACTCATATCCAGTACAGCTGACTTACTCAGGCACATTGGATGCAAATGGCGATTTGACAACTACGCGTGATAGATCTGTCCTATTCGGAACCATGGAGGGCGGTCTGCATATTGTTGATGCTTCAACAGGAGATGAGCAATCAGTATTTGTTCCTGTTGAAATTTTGAATGACACGGTGAAATCTAAAGCGCTGTCTCCTACAGCAACGGATACTACAGCTCCTTCACATGGGGTAGATGGTGCTTGGGTAGCTGATCCTGCATATAACATGACGAGTAGTACGAGTGGTACAACCACAACAACAAAAGTTACTGCAAGCCGTATGAATGTATATGGTGGTATGCGTATGGGGGGGGGGAGCTATTATGGACTAAATGTGCTTGATCCTAAAAAACCTAAATTACTTTTTAGAATAAATAATAACAGTACAAATTTCGGTGATATGGGGCAATCTTGGTCTAAGCCAGTATTAGCAAATGTGCGTTATGGTGGTGTAATTAAACGTGTCATGATTATTGGTGGTGGTTATGACCAATGTTATGAAAATCCAAACTTCCAACTAGGTGCAAGTGGATTAACTTATCCAACAGGATGCAATAGTAAAACTACGGCTAAAGGAAATGCTGTTTATATCATTGATGCGTCAAATGGTGATCTCATATGGTCAGCAACTTATGATAGTAGTGCAACGGATGTTGATGGTAAAAAGTATCTTAAACATAGTATTGTCAGTCGTATAAGTACACTAGATCGTGATGCGGATGGTCTGGTAGATCATCTATATTTTGGGGATTTGGGTGGACAAATATTCCGTATTGATTTGAATAATAATGCAACAACATCTTCGGCACTAGGAAAACGAGTTACTCGCCTTGCAAATCTGGCATCTGCAATTACTGATGCGGGATATACGAGCAGTAATACATATCTAGATAGTAATGCTCCTCGTTTTTATGAACCAGTGACAGTCACCATTCATGATGAAGGTGGTAAAACATTTATAGTGGTAGGTGCTGCTTCTGGTGACAGAAGCACTCCATTGGATGTTGCTCCAACAATTGGTCGCGAAGGGATGTTGCCAAGTACAGCGTTATCTACAAAGCCTGTAAATAATGTGTACGGCATTATTGATGCAGATTTTGCCACAAAAGACCTAATTACAGGTACACCGACATTAACGACTGTAAACAAAACCCTTGTTGATTTAATTCGAAATCCACAAGTTGTACCCCTAGCTACAACCAATGTGGTAAACCGTTTTATTTTAAACGGTGTTATGCAAAAGTTTGGGTGGTATCGTTCATTATCAAGTCTTTATGATGGAACTGAAAAGGCTAATAACTCATTTAGACGTGAGGGTGGTTTAAAAGCATTTGAAGAGCCCGTGGCCTTAACAAATCATCTGTTAGTATCTGTATATGATCCGGAGGGTGATGGGGTTTCTCCAAATGATCCTTGTAATCCTCGTATTGTTGGTGAGACTGATTGGCAAAGATTCTGTCTGCCGTTTGGGGCTTGTTTGAAAGCTGATGGAACATTAAATAGTACCTCAGAGTCTAAAACTGGATTCCAGTTAACCACTGCTAATAAAAACAGTAATGTAGTGGGCAGTGGTATTCGAGGAATTTCATTTGTAGCAAAAGGTGGGGGGGCAGGGAGCTCAGCATCAGGAAGTTGTGGTCAACTCACTATGGCTGGAAATATTGCGGGTACTGGCGAATGGCAATGTACAAGTCAGTTTATTCCAACACGATGGTATGAGCGTTATCGTTAACAGGATAGTATGAATGAACAGATCTTTAACGCTAAAATTCAATCAGGGGTTTACCCTGATTGAATTGATGATTGTGGTAATGGTGATTGCAATTTTTGCAGCAATCGCACTTCCTGGCTATCAGGCGTATACTCGTAAGGCGAATGCCGCTTTTGCTCAGCAGGAAATATTAAAATTGGCTGATCAATTGGAAAGGCATAAGACTAGGAACTTCAGTTATAAAAATTTTGCTACGAGCACAGTTACGCTTAATCGTGGTGGATACACCCTTACTGTTACGGATGATACAGCAGCTGGAAATGCGTTAAATTCAACTGCGACTAATGGTCAAACCTGGGTGATTAAAGCCACAACTTCAGAGGCTAAACAAATGAAGTTACTAGCGAAAAGTTCGGGACTGCGTTGTCAGAGTACAACCACAACAGCCGTGGATAATGATTGTTCTAGCGCAGTGTGTACGGTTTGTGAAACCAATAGTGAGGCCTGGTAATGCGTAATGGATTTACATTGATTGAGTTAATGATTGTGGTGGCCATAATTGCCATAATTGCAGCAATTGCACTGCCTAGTTATGCCCAATATAAAAAAAGAGTAAACCGTGCCGATGTTCAGGTAGAAATGATGAATAGGGCACAGCGTCTTGAGTCTCATAAGCTGGCTAATTTTAAATATCCGGCAACTGCAACCATGACCAGTTTATATGGGGGCAATGTTTTTCCGAGAACAGGTACTGCATCATTTACACTTGCCTTTAGTACATTGACCGATAACACCTGGGTGATGACTGCCACGCCTATATCAACTTCATCACAAGCAGGGGATGGTATTATTTGTCTAAACGACCAAGGTCAAAAATTCTGGGCCAAAGGTGCAACAGCATGTGCATTATCTGCAACCTCTAATTGGGATGGCAGATAAATCTAAATTCAAAACTGTGGATAACCTAAAATTTGATCTTTCTTTCAGGGCAAATATAACGTAAAATATTGCCCTCTATGAAAGGGGTTTGAAATGCTGCCGATGGTCGGTTCATGGATAATCCGTAAAAACTATAAGGTTCTATCATGGTTGTAATTCGTCTAGCACGCGGTGGTGCTAAAAAACGTCCGTTCTATCAAGTTATTGTAACTGATAGCCGCAATGCGCGTGACGGTCGTTTCATCGAACGTATTGGTTTCTTTAACCCTACAGCTCAAGGTAAAGCAGAAAAACTTCGTTTAGATGCTGATCGTTTTGCTCATTGGGTTGCTCAAGGCGCTCAACCGTCTGAACGCGTTGCTTCTTTAGCTGCTCAAGCTAAGAAAGCTGCAGCTGCTGCTTAATTGTAGTAGGTAGCCCATGACACCAACACAGAATGTTCCCGAAGATCGTATTCAGATTGGACAGTTACGTTCAGCATATGGATTAAATGGGTGGCTCTGGGTCTATTCCAATACAGAACCTATGAGCAACATCTTTGACTATCTTCCTTGGTACATTGAAACCAAAGCAGGTTGGCAAACAGTAGATGTAAAACGTTGGAAACCGCATGGCAAAGGCCTGGTTGTTTCGTTGAAGGGTGTGAGTGATCGCACTGCAGCGGATGGCTTGGTTGGCGTAAATGTCTGGATTTCAAAAGCGCAGCTTCCGAAAGCAGGAATGGATGAGTTTTACTGGTCGGATTTAAAAGGCTTAACCGTGTTGGGTCTTGATGAAAACGAACAAGAAGTGAATCTCGGTAAAATCCATGAAATGTTTGAGACGGGTGCCAATGATGTGATGGTGGTTCACGCAACACCGGACAGCATTGATGCTGAAGAACGCATGATTCCATGGCATAAAGATGTGGTACAGCGAGTTGATCTTGAAGCTGGTCGTATCTACGTAAATTGGGGCGTGGATTACTAAATATTTAAGAGCTTGTCCTTTAAGGATGAACGCAGCAGGAAAGTAGAGGAGTCTGCGATGTTTTTTGCAGTCATTACGCTTTTTCCTGAAATGTTTGAAGCGATTACAGCCTACGGTATTAGCGGGCGTGCGGCAAAACGTGAAATAGTGCAAGTTACTTGCATTAATCCTCGCGATTATGCTGAGGGCAACTACAAAAGAGTGGATGA
Organism: Acinetobacter sp. SM34; assembly: GCF_022012365.1. Lineage (NCBI taxonomy): Bacteria > Pseudomonadati > Pseudomonadota > Gammaproteobacteria > Moraxellales > Moraxellaceae > Acinetobacter > Acinetobacter sp. SM34. The sequence continues at coordinate 75,087 of NZ_JAKLTP010000005.1, forward strand.
ACGTCCATTTGGTGGTGGTCCAGGTATGGTGATGATGGCAGAACCTCTGTCCAAAGCAATCAACCATGCCAAAGAGCTTGCAAAGCAAGCAGGATGTGTTCAGGTTCCTGTGGTGTATATGTCGCCGCAAGGAAAAACCTTAAACGAACCTGCGGTACAGCAGTTTGTCGAATATGACGGACTGATTGTGTTGTGCGGACGTTATGAAGGGGTCGATGAACGTTTGATCCAGCAATATGTTGATCAGGAATGGTCAATTGGCGATTACGTGTTATCGGGTGGTGAACTGCCTGCGATGGTTTTATTGGACAGTATCATTCGGAGACTTCCGGGTGCCATGTCAGATGAACAGTCCGCTGTGCAAGATTCATTTGTGGATGGTCTGTTAGATTGCCCACAATATACCAAGCCAGACCATTTTGAAGGTTTGGATGTTCCTGAAGTATTAAAATCGGGACACCATGCCAACATTGAAAAATGGCGGTTTTTGCAGCGCTATCAACGAACCCTTGAACGCCGACCTGAGTTGGTGGAAAAAGCGGAGTTGACCAAGCAGCAAAAAAAATGGCTAAAAGATTTGCATACTTAAATTTGATTTAAGTATTAATGAATAGGCTCTTTATTGGCTTGAGTATCTGCTTAAGTAATAAAGGGAAAGATAAACGGGTCGATACGCGATTTAGCCTCTATCCCCAGCGGTAGCACAGACCTCTTCTGTCCCGCACATATTGGAGATTCCCACAATGAGTGGTAAACATCCTTTAGTTCAAATTATTGAAAATGCTCAGTTAAAATCAGATATCCCTGCTTTTGCTCCTGGTGATACTGTAGTAGTTCAAGTAAAAGTAAAAGAAGGTGAGCGTGAACGTCTTCAGGCATTTGAAGGCGTTGTAATTGCTAAGAAAAACCGTGGCTTGAACTCTGCGTTCACAGTACGCAAAATCTCTAGCGGTGTTGGTGTTGAACGTGTTTTCCAAACACATTCACCAATCGTTGCTGGTATCGAAGTGAAACGTCGTGGTGACGTTCGTCGTGCTAAACTTTACTACCTACGCGAATTGTCTGGTAAAGCTGCACGTATTCGTGAAAAATTGCCAGCTCGTAAAGTTAAAGCTTAATTTTAAGTTTTATACGAGTGAAAAAAATGCGCCCTTCGGCGCATTTTTTTATGCTTGAAATTGGCTATGTAAATTTATAACCCTTGCAGTTTTAAGCGGTTGGCATGTTGCCTAAAGAGAGCAACAGGATCAGGTGCGAAGAGACCTTTTAAACCAAACATCATATTGGCCAGATCGGTGTGATTAAGGTTGTAATCATCACGAATGACTTGACCGATATGTGAACTACAACGAGCCACCATGCCATCATTGTCCTTGTTGCCATAAGACAATGGGCCAAGTTGCATCAGAATTGTATCAATGTCTAAAAGATTGGTGGTTTGTGCGGTACCACCCCAAGAATAATAATAGATTCCCTTATCCACTTTAGCGCCACTCTTGTTACAGTCAGAAGCTAAGGCTGTGGTCGGGAAGCGCTTATTAAAGTTTGCAGATTCGACTTCAGTCAATGATTTCATTGATGCATCAAAGTTAACGGGAATATCGGGATTCGCTTGTGCCCAAGTTAATATCGGCCCAATCAGATATTGTCCCAAGATATTGAATGCGCTACGGCTAAGCGTATTGTTTTGAATATCATCGGCGACTTTAGAACCGCGATATGTTCCGCCCACGCCTGTTACCGATGCTACATACTGCGGTTTTACAGCTGCTACATATTGTACGGTTGGGCCACCATGACTGTGACCAATCAGGTTGACTCTGTCCTTACCAGTAATCGCGAGTACTTCTTCTACTTGAGCAATCAACTGTTCACCACGGAACTCGGTGGTATTGGCAGGGGAGAGTTGTGCGGCAAAAACCGTTGAACCATTGCGGGCCATATCAGGCAAAATCTGGTACCAGTAATCAAGATTGAAACTGTCATCACCGATGCGTGACCAGCCTAACCAGCCATGGACCATGACAATAGGATACTTGGTTTTGGCATAGTCAGACTTTACCGTTTCTTTAATTTGTAAAATTCCTTTTGAAGCTTGAGTTTCTGCGCTAAGTCCTATAGCTAAAGTAGTTATCACGGCAAGCATGATGGCTTTTTTATTTCTTAGATTAGCATTTAAAGTTTTCATCAACTTTTCCTTAAATGATGTTTTTATTTGGAGGTTGTTTTTATTAAAGGTGGTGAATGGTTGAATAGTTCCTCCTGTGATCATCAGGTATCCATGCTATGGACGAGCTGTTTTTGGGACAGCAATAAAGTGCTCATTGGAGTACTGAATAGTGCATGGATTTAGTCGCGCTGATCATCATGCTTGATATTCAGACGATGGCATAAGCGCAGGCTGCACTTATGCCAATATTTTTATAAACCCTGTAGCTTCAAGCGGTTGGCATGTTGTCTGTAAACAGCAACCGGATCAGGTGCCAAAAAGGCAGTTAAACCAAAGAATTGGTTAATTGCATCTAGATGATTCCAGTTATAGTTGTCGCGAATGGTTTTACCATATTTGGCACTACAGCGAGAAACCAGACCATCATTGTCACCCTTAAGATCAGTAAGCAATGCCGTTACACCCAAGAGCATGTCTGGGTCATTTGTATTGGTCACGGTTCCTACACCTGAGAAGGAATAAAAATAAATGCCTTTTTCAGTTGCTGCCCCTTCACCGCATGCGGTTTTTGGCATTCCTAGAGGATATTTGGTCTGGAATGCTGCAGAGCCTGCAAGACTTAAACTCTTACCCGCATTTAATGAGTCATGCGGGAAGGAGTTTGGATCGAGTCCTTGTGCCCAAACCAGCATTTTAGAAGCAAAATTCACGACATTGACTAAAGGCCCTTCTAGCGCGGTTCCTTCAGCAGAAATAATCAAATCTGCGACTTTTGAACCTTTCAGCGGGCTAGAGATAGCCGTAGCTGAAGCTACCTTTTGTGGAGCCACATTTGAAACATAGGCAATACTGTGACCACCATGACTATGTCCCAATAAGTTGACTTTCTGCGCACCGGTTAAAGCCAGAATCTCATCCACTTGTTGTAGCAGCTGTTCGCCACGAACTTCTGATGAGTTAAAGGGTGAAACACGGGTTGCCCAGACATTTGATCCATTGCGAGCCAAATCTGGCAAGATTTGATACCAATAATCCACACCCAGTTCATCAGTTCCTGCACGAATCCAGCCGCCCATACCATGAGCAAACACCAATGGATATTTGGTTTTTGCATAGCTGGTGATCGCATTCCCTTTAATTTGCGATGCATTACCCGCTACAGCCATTTGGCTGGATGCAATTGCAGCGCCAGATAAAATTGCGCAAATTAAACGCTTTGAGTTCCATTTCATTTTGTTTATCTCACTTTTTTTATTTTTAACCCTGTCCCCATTTTTTAAACTTTAGTTGGTACAGGTGCTGAATAATAAGAGGATCGATCTGATCGCCTTATTGGTCTACATTGCGATTACTCGCTATATGGTAATTTTCCTCCCTGATCATGGATAGTTTCAAAAGTCCCTACTCGAAGTTGTTCTTCTGGTTTTTTAAAATGCTGAGTCCGTAATTTCTGCACGGCTTGTTGCTTGGCTTCATCACTCATGCCGCTTTTCATGATGCTGTCCCGTTCATTCAGATATTGATTGACCTTATCTTTCCAGTCGGTGCGTTGACTATCTAAGGCTTCTAAACGTTGGGTGGCCTCGGGACCTACCAGATTGGTACGCATCTGATGAATTTCTTCCGCTGAACCGCCACGGGCTTTTATGTCTGCGGTGAGTTTGCGCAAGTCTTCCAGTTTATTGAGTTGTTCGAGGTTTTCTTTCCAGTCTTCAGGTAACTGATTAAACAGATCTTTTAATTTTTGTGCTTTTTGTGCTTCGGTTAAACTCTTGTCTGCCAGAATGGCCATGCGATTGAGAGTATATTCATGATAGGTATCTTCAGTACCAAATAAGCCTTCAATTTCGTAGTCAGAGAAAAGTTGTTTACGCAAATTTTTCATATTCGCAAAAATGCTTTGATAATATTTGGGATCTTCCTTATCGATATTAGGTGCCTGCAAATCGCCTAGTTTTTCCCGGTAATCCATGTAGCGATTCCACAAATCAATAATTTGCCCTAAAGCGGGTTCTTTATAGTTTAGCTGGATGTAGGCTTTGAAATCATGTTTGATTTGCTTGAGATCTTTTTCACCATACTCGGTAATGAAATATTCAAAACAGTTGCGTGTCTGTTCATTCACGATTAAATGATTGGCATTGTCTAGACTTAATTGACAGTTCACTTGCGTGTCTTGCTGACTATGACTGACCAAAGCCCGACTTTGATCTGTAGTGGCTGGCATAGACGATGTTAAGGCATTATTCTGTACATTAGCCGCTTGAGCAGCCTCTGTTTGTTCTGCGGTGGACTGGGATGGTGCAAGCCAAAATAACAGCACTCCTAGACACACCAAAATCACCACCAAAATAATCCATAATTTATGATGTTTATGCATTTCCTATGCAACCTTCTTTTTCTGTTTTTTATGGTTCTAAAAAGTGAACCCAATGTGCCATAAAAAAAATTAATAAAGCGTAGAAAAGTTGTAAAAAATGACAAGCGGTTGCTAACATAGCAGCCGTTTGAACTTGTTTGATTTTCACTATGAAAAAGACTTCACCTAAAATTCAGCGCCGTCATATCAGTGGCGTATTTTTATTGAATAAGCCTTTGGGTATCAGTTCAAATGCTGCCTTGCAACAAGTACGCTGGCTGTATCGGGCGCAAAAGGCCGGGCATACTGGGGCTTTAGATCCATTGGCTTCAGGTTTATTGCCAATCTGTTTGGGTGAGGCAACCAAATTTTCCCATTATTTGCTCGATTCGACCAAGCGTTACCTAACCACCATTCATTTGGGACATAGCACTACGACTGGCGATGTTGAAGGGGAAGTGCTGCTGGAACAGGCTGTGCCTGCATTGACTGAAGAGAAAATTGCCCAGGTTTTGGCAAAATTTGTCGGCGATATTCAGCAAGTGCCACCCATGTATTCGGCACTGAAAAAAGAAGGCCGTCCGCTATATGAGTTGGCGCGTAAAGGGATAGAAATTGAACGGGAAGCACGTCCGATTCATATTTATGCCATCGAATTACTCTCTTTTACCGAAAATAGTATTAGCCTTGATGTGACCTGTTCTAAAGGTACATACATTCGTGTATTGGGTGAAGATATTGCCCAAGCCTTGGGTACCTTTGGTCATCTGACGTATCTGCACCGTATTAAAACCGGTCATTTCGACCTGATTCCTGAATACACCATTGAGTATCTGGAGAGCCTGACTGAGCAAGAGCGTGAGGCTTTGTTGTTGCCTGCCTATGCACCTGTGGATCATTTTCCTAAAGTTCAGGTGCCTGAAGGACGTGCTGAATATTTTAGCCGTGGCATGGAAAGCAATATTGAACATGCAGCTGAAGCTCAGGTGCTGGTGTTTGATGGTGAAAAATGTTTAGGTCTGGCTGAAATTACCGAGCGTAATCGTCTGGTTCCGAAACGCGTGTTAAATCTCGAGTAATTGTTGAAGTAAATTTATGGAAATTGAAATTGTCTTAAGCCTTCTGTTCTTTGCATTTTTTGCAGGTGCGATTGATGCAGCAGTAGGAGGTGGGGGACTGATTCAGATTCCAGCGATTATGAATGCCATGCCGCAACTGTCGCCAGCAACCGTGTTTGGCACCAACAAACTGTCCTCGATTTGCGGTACTGCATCGGCGGCCTATTCATTTGTGCGTAAAGTCAAATTGCGCTGGAAGCTGCTGGCGGTTATTGCCAGTTGTGCTTTTGTCAGCTCTTTTGCCGGTGCGGCCTGTGTCAGCATGATTCCCAAAGAAGTGTTGCGTCCGTGTGTATTGGTGATGCTGATCGTGATTGCCATCTATACCTTTATGAAAAAGCAGTTTGGGCAGGTGCATGTGCGTCAGGAACTGACGCCAAAAATCTTGCTGTTGGCAGCAGTAGGCAGCCTGCTGATTGGTTTTTATGACGGCATTTTTGGTCCAGGCACCGGCAGCTTTTTCATCTTCTTTTTTATCCGTTACCTACAAGCAGACTTTTTGCATGCTTCAGCGTTGTCCAAGGTGGCCAATTTAACCACCAACCTGGCGGCACTGAGCTTTTTCGCCCCGACCGGTCATGTCCTGTTTGGCTTGGGTTTAATGATGGCTGTAGCCAATGTGGCCGGTTCAATAGTCGGTGTGCGGGCTGCATTGAAATATGGCAGCGGTTTTATCCGGATTCTGTTTTTAATTCTGGTGAGCATATTGATCTGCCGTTTGGCTTATCAAACATTTTCCCCATAAATCATTTTCGACATTAAACTTTCTTATACAAATTCTCCTTATAAAAGTTCCTGAATATTTGCCAATTCCATTCTATGCTGGATTAAAGGCATGATAAAAACAGGAGAAAAATTACATGATGACCATTTTCGAAGCATTAAGGGAAAGTCATGAAATCCAGCGCGATCTGGCAGAAAAATTACTGCACACTTCTGGGGATTCACCAGAACGCCATGAGTTATTCAAACAACTAAAGAATGAATTATTTGCACATGAGACGGCTGAAGACCGTTATTTTTATATTCCACTCATGCTGACAGACTCTGGACTGAATATTACCCGTCATGCTTTGGCCGAACATCATGAAATGGATGAGATGATTGAAGAGCTGAGTGAAACCGATTTCAGCAATCCCGGCTGGATCGCGCTAGCCAAAAAGCTTTCTGAAAAGGTCCATCATCATTTGAAAGAGGAAGAACACGGCTTTTTTCAACAGGCTGGAAAAATTCTGGAAGAGGAACAGAAAACAGATTTAGCAGTGCAGTACAAGAATGAATATCAGCGTTATAAAGAAATGAAAAAAGATATGCTGGTAAAAAACTAAAATTTAAATTCAAAATTGCAGGATAAAAAAGATGGCGTTAGTGCCATCTTTTTTGAATTGAGTTATTTCAAGACTTGACTTTTTGGCGGGATCTGAACGTCACCCCAACCGATGCCAGCATGACACACAGCAGGGCAATCCACTGTAATATTCCTATTTTTTCTCCCAGCAAAAGCAGTCCCATAAGTGCAGCCAGAGCAGGAGAAAGACTGGATAATGTGCCGTAACTCAGCTTACTTAAATGTTTAAGTGCTTGCAGATCTAGTGCATAAGGAATGGCGGTTGCCAATACTGCAATTGCCAAGGCCTTGCCCCAATATTGGGTTTCAACTAATGCCGCTGCATTGTGGTAGAGTCCAATCGGTAATAGCGTCAATGCAGATAAACTGATGGCAATGGTCAGGGCATGCATGCCAATATTCTGCTGCACCACCTTTTGGCCAAAATAAATATAAAATGCCCAGCATAGTCCCGCCGCTAAGGCACATGCAGCACCGATCAGTGAAAATTGTTCACTTTGAGCCTGTCCCCACGGTACCATCAGGGCAATACCTAAAATGGCAAGTCCGACCCAAAGATAATCACTACGGCGCTGGATAGACAGTAAGGCCAAGCCCAAAGGCCCGATAAACTCCAAACCGACAGCAATGCCTTGAGGCAGTTTCCCCAAAGACATATAGAACAGGATATTCATGAATCCAAGTGCCGCGCTATAACACAATAAGTCCCGCCATTTTAAGAAGGACAGACGCTTTAAGATGTGCCATGAACGGAACATGATGCAGACAATGACCGAGGCAAAACCCAAGCGCAAAATAGTAACAGTCAGGGGATCAAGTACCATAAACAGCTGTTTGGCGAAAGATGCACTAATTTGATAGGACACCATCGACAGCAGCATAAACAGCACGGCAATCATTTGGGATTTGGGCATGGCACATACAAGAACTACAGCGGTAGTGGTAGTTCATATGAAAAAGGGGCCTGCATTATAACGAAAATCGTTTGAATTTTGAGGTATGCCATTCGCAGACTAAAATTTAAATTCAAAATTTTTCAATCTTTAAAATGCAAGTTGCTGAAGTCGATCAGTTTTGAATTCAAATCAAAAGAGAAAAATAAACAGTGCTCTAGCTGCTTGCAACGGCTTTTTTCGCTCGCTGCGTGGTAAAGGTACAGCCAATCGAGGCGGTGATAATGGTGGCTAAAGCCAGCCACTGATTCCAAAGCAGCTGTTCGCCTAAAAATATAAAACCTGAAAGTGCCGCAATGGCAGGTTCCACACTCATTAAAGTACCAAAACTTAAGGCGCTTAAATTGCGTAAGGCAATCATCTCTAAACTAAACTAAACTAAACTAAACTAAAGGGCAAGGCACTCGCGAGCACAGCCAAAGCCATAAAGTACATCAGACTGCTTGGCGCGAAAGTATGGGCAGGCATACCCGAGAACAGCGCAATGGGCATTAATAGCAGCATGCCAATAAACATCCCTAAGCACACGGTATGATTACCTGAAACACCTGAAGGTTTTTGACCTGACACAATATACAGTGCCCAACATGCACCGGCAGCCAAGGCAAAGAAAATCCCCAGTGGGTCTAAAGACTGGGCAGCCTGAGCAAAAGGAAACAGTAAAACCAATCCAAGTATGGCCAGCCCAACCCAGATGAAATCGTATTTTTGTCGTGCATGATATAAGGCAACGCTGAGTGGACCAATAAATTCAAAAGAAACGGCAATGCCAAGCGGAAGGCGATCAATCGACAGGTAAAACAGCATATTCATACCAGCCAGAGCAATGCCATAACTGATAATGGCAGACCATTTGACCTGCCGGAAATTAATCTGCCAGATTTTAAAAATTAGTGTCAGGATCAATGAACCTAGCAGTAAGCGCATTGCCGAAACAGTCAGGATGGGAAACTGTCCGAATAAATACTTGGCAAAAGAGCCACTGCTTTGAATGCTCATCATTGCGATAAGAAGAATCAGTGGCGCTTGGAGATGAGGTGCCATTTTAAAATTCGGCATAACTAAATTTGTTTCGATTTATCGAATAGCGGGAGAGGAGCAAAAAAGCTAAAGCTATAAAAATAAAAAAACCACAGCACGAATGCTGTGGTTTTTTTAATAAAATTGAATTAGAACAATACGCGAACGCGGATTGTACCTTCAACGTCTTGAAGTGTATCAAGCGCTTCTTTAGACGCAGTTGCGTCAACGTCCATCACCAAGTAACCAACGTCACCTTTAGTCATTAATGACTGACCAGAGATGTTGATGCCGTGTTCAGCAAACAGGTTGTTGATTTTAGACAATACACCCGGGATGTTTTTGTGGATGTGAAGTAAACGGTGTTTACCTTCAGTCAACGGCAACGCGATTTCCGGGAAGTTCACCGCAGATAAAGTCATACCCTTATCTGAGTAAGCAACAAATTTTTCTGCAACTTCCAAACCGATGTTAGCTTGCGCTTCCATGGTTGAACCACCCACGTGAGGAGTCAAGATCACGTTGTCCAAGCCACGAAGTGGAGAAACAAATTCTTCACCGTTTGCTTTAGGTTCTTTAGGGAATACGTCAACTGCAGCACCTGCAATGTGACCAGACTTGATCGCATCAGCAAGATCTTCAATGATCACACAAGTACCACGTGCAGCATTGATGAAGATCGAACCTTCTTTCATTTGTGCAAACTGGTCTTTGCCAAAGAAGTTACGCGTAGATGGAACGTCTGGAACGTGTAGAGATACAACGTCTGCATTGGCAAGAAGTTCACCCATTGAACCCACTTGACGTGCATTACCCATAGGAAGTTTGGTTACAGCATCATAATAAATGACGTGCATACCCATGCTTTCAGCAAGTACTGAAAGTTGCGAACCAATTGAGCCGTAACCAACGATACCTAAAGTTTTACCACGAGTTTCAAACGAACCTGCTGCAGATTTGTTCCAGCCACCACGGTGAGTAGAAGCAGATTTAGCAGGTACGCCACGAAGCAAAAGAATTGCTTCAGCAAGTACAAGTTCAGCAACTGAACGGGTATTTGAATACGGTGCGTTAAATACTGGAATACCACGAACCATCGCAGCATCAAGATTTACCTGATTGGTACCGATACAAAAACAGCCAACAGCGATCAGCTTGTTGGCTGCTTCAAATACTTCGTCAGTCAGTTGAGTACGTGAACGAATACCGATGAAGTGGGCATCTTTTACCGCTTCTTTCAACGCTTCACCCTCAAGCGCAGTTTTACGGTAATCGATGTTGGTGTATCCAGCAGCATTTAATGTGTCGATTGCGTTTTGATGAACGCCTTCTAACAACAAGAAACGAATTTTATCTTTAGGCAGTGAAAGATGTTGGCTCATTACGGCTCCGCTACAAAGGCCAAATTTAGTCGCGATATGATAACATACGAGAAGGGTCTATAGACATTTCCTTTTATGACACAGACGATAGGTATTTTTGCCATACATATGCCGTGAACGACAAATTTTGGTCTAACTAAGGTTGTAATTTTTAAGGCTAGATTGTCAAAATGCTTATTTCCTCGGGGTTTCAGTGGAAAATGCCTTATAATGTCGGGCAGTGAAATCGATCACAGTGCTGCTGCTGGTTTTATGTTCACGCCCGGTTCAAGATGACATTTTCTTGTGAATCTTTTTACAAATGAATGCTCTATAGACCATCCACCACTTGTATATTTCTTGCTAGGTTTGCAAACGATGAATGCTCCAGTCGCTTTAACACCTGAGTTATTAACCCAATTGACAGCTATTGTGGGTGAAAACCGCATTAAAACAGATGCGGATAGCCTGCAAAATTGGGGTCGGGACCACACTAAACATTTCGATCCAAACCCGTCGGTCATCGTTTTTCCATCTAGCACGGAACAAGTGCAACAGATTGTAAAACTTGCCAACCAGTTTAATGTGGCAATTACGCCGTCTGGTGGTCGTACCGGTTTATCTGCGGGTGCGGTTGCAGCCAATGGTGAAATTGTCATTAGCATGGACAAGATGAACCAGATTCTTGAGTTCTTCCCTGCAGACCGTATGGTACGTGTACAAGCCGGTGTAGTGACTGAACAATTGCAAAACTATGCTGAAGAACAGGGTATGTATTACCCGGTAGATTTTGCATCTTCAGGTTCTTCACAAATTGGCGGTAACATTGGTACCAATGCTGGCGGTATTAAAGTGATTAAATACGGCATGACCCGTAACTGGGTGCTTGGTCTGACTGTTGTGACAGGTAAAGGTGACATCCTTCGTCTGAACAAGGGCATGATCAAGAATGCAACCGGTTATGCGCTTCAACACTTATTCATTGGTGGTGAAGGGACTTTAGGTTTGGTGACTGAAGCTGAAATCAAGCTTGAGCGTCAACCGCATGACTTACAAGTGATGGTTTTAGGCGTACCAGACTTTGATGCGATTATGCCGGTACTTCACGCATTCCAGAACAAAATTGATTTAACTGCATTCGAATTCTTTGGTGAATTGGCCATGCAGAAAGTACTGGACAATGGTCATGTACAACGTCCATTTGAAACGGCTTGTCCTTTCTATGTGTTGCTTGAGTTTGAAGCGCCATTTGAACCGATCATGGATGCGGCGATGGAAATCTTCGAGCATTGCATGGAACAGGGTTGGGTACTTGATGGCGTGATGAGTCAAAACCTGGATCAAGTGCATAGCTTATGGCGTTTGCGTGAAGATATCTCTGAATCAATCGCACCATTCACACCATACAAAAACGATATTTCAGTACTGATTACTCACGTGCCTGCATTCATCAAAGAAATTGATGCCATTGTTGCTGAAAACTACCCAGACTTTGAAATTTGCTGGTTCGGTCATATTGGTGACGGTAACTTGCACTTGAATATCTTGAAACCTGCTGACCTAAGTAAAGACGAATTCTTTGCCAAATGTCAGGTAGTGAACAAATATGTATTCGAAACTGTGAAAAAATATGACGGTTCGATTTCTGCGGAACACGGTGTTGGTATGACCAAAAAACCTTACCTCAACTACACCCGTTCTGAAGAAGAAATTGGCTACATGAAAGCCTTGAAACAGGTATTCGATCCAAATGGTATTATGAATCCGGGTAAATTATTCGATTTGTAATATTTAACCTGTAAGTTCTATGCGCCGATGACTACATAACTGTTATCGAGTATGAAAAAAAGGCATGGCATCATAGATGCAATGTCTTTTTTTTATGGGGGAAATTTCCCAATGTTACGTCTACTCTCTGCCTCAGTCATTTGTTTAGGGTTAATGTCGGGCTGTGCAACGACACAAAAATTAGCTTCTAAAGTGAATCTTGGTTCATCCGGTACGCCATTACAACAAGTCTTGAAAGAAAGACCTGATTTGCGTAAGGACTCCGCAACGGTTGAGATTCGTCAATATTTTAACAGTGCCGAGTCACCAACAGCTGCACAGGTAAAAGTAACTGAAACAGGTTTAAAGGATGATTCTGTTCGTTCGATTCGTACCACGTACAGTTTTAAAAATGTAGATGGTGACTGGAAGAAAACAGGTACGCAAGCTGAGTATCAATGTATGCGTAGCAAAAACACCAAGTCTTTTCAAAAAGCTAAATGCTCTTAATAAATATTTGATTTATGGTTGAAAATTAGGCTGTTGTGCCTCATAAAAAGCGTATCGATTGATGCGCTTTTTGTAAGGGACTTAAATGCAAGAAAAAATGGAGTTATTTAATTACTTTTCTAATGTGAAAAATTTGCTAAGTGACCTTGTTTCAAAAATTAGTGAAGAACAAATTAAAGAAGAATATCCATATCTTGATGAATTAAAGAGACAAATTGAAAAAGACGAATTCAAGGAACAAGATTCTTTCTTTTTTTCCCATCATGATGTTTTTAAAAAATTTAATAATTCTTTAGATTTGTACTTAAAATCAACTTCAAAGAATCATTTATTAGATGCTGATCAAAATGCCCAAGTAGTTTTGATATGCTTTAGTAAATATAAAAATGAATCTAATTTAAATATCTTATTAAGAGATAAAAATGATGATTTGGATTTTTCACTTGCAAAAATACAATATTACAAAATAAAAAATGATCTAAAGCTGTTGCAAGAAAATATTAACAATATTCAATTACAGCAAGAAAAAATTGATATATTAAATAATGATTTATTGAATAGTAGGGGTTTGGCATTAAAAATTGTTGAAGAATTAAAATCTAAAAATCAAGTGTATAGCCAATTAATTGATCAAGATAGTAATATTGAAATTAAGAAATTATATGAAAGTATTTATGATCAAGAAATTAAGTTAGCGAATCAATATAGAAATTGGGCATTATTAATTTTCGCTGTGATAGGGGCATTTCTATTATTTGGATTCTTAAATTTATCAATTCAAAATTGGAATCATTTGAGAGATAGCTCCTATATTCATATTCCTTTTGGCTGGGACAGTTTATTAAAAACGTTGATGCTTTTTAGCTTAACAACACCTGCTTGGTATTTAACTCGAGAATCTTCTAAGCATCGAAAAGTAGCTTATAAAGCGAAAATGCTAGGTACTGAACTTGCTTCATTCCCTTTATATGCACGTGAGTTTAAAGATGAAGATCGACTTGAATTACGTAAAAGTCTTGCTGATCGCTTCTTCGGACAGGAGCTTTATAATGGTTCATCAAATACCAAAAATACGAATGATGTTTCAATTGAGCAAATTAAGTTAATAGCCGAAGCAAATAAAGTTTTGGCAGAATCTCTGAAAATTAAGCAAAATCTCAGTTGAATTTTAAAGCCTGATCGACGCTTTAGACTGCCTCTGTTAAACTACACCTACTCAACCAAGTAGGTGTATTTGTTTGAGTATCCATCTTTGAAATCTAATTGTTTTATGAATGAAACATGATTTAAAAATCATTGTCTTAACCTTTTATTGCTTTATATATTTTTCAAAATTTAATTTAAATACTCAATGCTTGTCATTGGGCGAATACTGATCTCCCTGAAAAACAGTGTTTAGCCCCCTACAAGCCTAAAATATATGTAGAAAAACAATGCAAAACGTTCAAACCGCCACCTTAAACCGTGCCACGCTTATGTTCCCATTGGCATTGGTTCTGTTTGAATTTTCCGTCTATATCGGCAATGACTTGGTTCAGCCAGCCATGCTCGCCATTGCCAAAGACTTTGGCGTAAGCAGTTCATGGGCACCATCTTCCATGTCGTTTTATCTGCTCGGTGGGGCATGTGTGGCATGGTTACTCGGCCCATTGTCCGACCGTTTGGGACGTAAAAAAGTGCTGCTTGCAGGCGTATTGTTCTTTGTACTGTGCTGTTTACTGATTCTATTAACGAAAAATATTGAAAGCTTTTTAGCACTGCGCTTTTTACAGGGGATTGGCTTAACGGTCATTTCTGCAGTCGGTTATGCCGCGATTCAGGAAACATTTGAAGAACGTGATGCCATTAAAGTCATGGCATTGATGGCAAACATTTCCTTGCTTGCACCGTTACTCGGCCCTGTGATTGGTGCATTCCTGATTGATCATGTGTCATGGCATTGGGGTTTTATTGGTATTGCTTTGTTGGCCTTTTTAAGCTGGTTTGGACTTAAAGCCAAAATGCCGGATACAAAGGTGAGCATTCCAAAACAGCCGCTCAGTTATATTTGGGATGACTTTAAACAGGTCTATAAAAACAAACGTTTTTTAGCCATGACGCTGGCATTGCCGATGGTTAGCATGCCTTTAATGCTGTGGATTGCACTGTCACCGGTCATGCTGGTGGAAGAACTGGGTTTTAGCAGCATGCAATATGGCTTGGCACAGTTTCCGGTATTGGGTGGATTGATTGTCGGTAATGTGGTGCTGATTAAAATTATCGACAAACTGGCTTTGGGGAAATCGGTGTTGATCGGCTTGCCGATTATGTTACTCGGAACCGTGGTTTTAATGGCTGGGGTGATTTGGCAGGATTATCTGATCTGGTGCTTAATTGCAGGCATGACTTTAATCAGTTTTGGTGAAGGCATCAGTTTTTCCGTGCTGTACCGCTTTGCGCTAATGTCATCGGAAGTTTCTAAAGGCACAGTTGCGGCAGCGGTATCGATGCTGTTGATGTTCGGCTTCTTTATTATTATTGAACTGGTTCGAGTGATGTATGAGCAATATCATTATTTGGCATATAGTGTGGCGTGTTTTATTTTAATCGCGCTATGGTTTAGTTTCCCGCGAGTGACGCTTAAGCAGATTTTAAAAGAACGTAAACAGAGTGGCGCGTTTTAAACATTGAGGCCACACCGTCCTCTGCTTCAAAAGTGCAGCAGAGGAGGAATGCACTTGAACTTAAAGAAATAGTTTTTATTCAGCAATTGGCTGTTCAACAGCCTTCAACTTGCGATCAAAAACAAAAGTGCCGAACGGTAAAATGGATGCAATTAAACCCAGAATAAACATGTAAATCGACCATTTCTGTTTTTCGCAAACGGTAAATAAAACAATCAAGAACAGGATAAACAGTACGCCGTGCCCCATACCGACATATTTCACCAAGATTGGATTATCCAGCATATATTTCATCGGCATCGCGATGAAAAGAAGCAACAGAAAGGAAATACCTTCTAAAAGACCGACAATACGTAAAGTTTGGATATTCATGGTCATGCTTAAATCAATGAGAATGAACCCTGAGTGTACTTAATATTACTGCAGCAGTGAATCGAAACTTGATGTATTTATAAAATATATCAAATACTTATAACCAAGCATTTAGCTTGGATTATTTTATTTCCTGCACCCATAACGTCGTTCTTAGATTTAACAGTTCAGGTAGTGTTTCGAGTAATAAGCTAATCTGTTTCAGTACCAGTAATAAATCTTCAGACAGATTTTCCTGTGTACTCATCTGTTTAATTTCTTGAAGTTTATCTTGGATTTTATCTGTATCTAAAGGCTGCTGCTGTAACAGCACGGCGAATAAGGTGTCTTTACACCACAACATTAAATCCAGTACCTGAGTATCCTGAACCTGCTCACGATGGCTGCCCAAAGCAGAAACATAACTGAGCTGGCTGTGGCTATAGACCAGATAGCGAAAGGCGGAATGAATCAACACATGGTTGGGATTGGGTTCAGTACTTAAGCTGGAAATCATGCTCGATAATTCAATCTGCGCATTGTGTGCGGTACGACGGGCCCGACGATAATTCAGACTGTTATTTTTACCGAATTGGTATTGCTTCACCACCGCATCAAAATAGTCCAAAGTGGCCTGATTGCTCTTTTTGATGGTGCTGGAAATATTACGGAAGTTCCAGTCCGGCCAGATAAAGCTGACTGCAAACCAGGCAATCAGACAGCCTAAAAGGGTATCAATAATGCGTGGCAAAATAATGGCATAACCTGCACCTTTTAAGTTGAAAATCAGCAGCACCATTAAGGTTGCCATCAGCGTCGCCATGGCATATTTTTTGGAACGTAAATAGAAAAAATACACCCCTGAAATAATGGTCAGTACCAGTTGACCTTCGATACTCGGTACAAAATATAATATTGGAATGCCGAGCAGCACTCCTAAAACTGTACCTAAAGTCCGCAGTTTTAAACGGCTTTTGGTGGCAAAATAACTGATCTGGCAGACAAATAAACTAGTCAGTAAAATCCAGTAGCCATTTTTGGCAAAAGGTAATAAAGAGATGGCATAGCCGACCGCAAATACAAAGGCAATCCGTACGGCATGTCTGAACAGGGCAGAGTTCGGTGTCAGGTGCTGTTTCAGCTTGAGCCATAAATCCTGCACATCGTGAATATCATCATCCAGCAGGTTTAAATTTTCCTGATGCTGTAAATAATTCTGACGGTAATTGTTTTGTTCATGACTTAAGTTAATAAATTGTTCCTGGATTTTTTTCAGGTTACGCAAAATCAGCAGCAGGTTTTTTACTTCCAGATTCTGCGGATTTTCTTCAATCCATAAATTAATCGAGTTTTCTAAATTGGCAATCGCAATATCTGTATCTGGATTGGATTGATAGCTTTGATGGTTGAGAATATCGTGCGCCAGTTTCTGACACGATAAAGCATGCAGTTTTACATTCTTTTGAATCCGAAAAATCAGGTCGGTACGGCTAAAGTTTTTATGAATATTTTCGTAATGCAGATAGTTTGATGTTGCTTGCTCATGAATGTCTTGCGCCAGAAAATACAGATTCAGCCAGTAAATGGTATTTTTATTGGCACGCGAGGCTTTTAAACGGGTGAGTAAAGATGCCTTGGTAGTATTCAGGCTTTGCACCACTTCAC
Source organism: Acinetobacter sp. SM34 (assembly GCF_022012365.1). Lineage (NCBI taxonomy): Bacteria > Pseudomonadati > Pseudomonadota > Gammaproteobacteria > Moraxellales > Moraxellaceae > Acinetobacter > Acinetobacter sp. SM34. The sequence continues at coordinate 92,372 of NZ_JAKLTP010000005.1, forward strand.
TGTTTTTTAAGGAAAGCTCATACAGCAGCGGTTCAATATTGTCGGTATTATCGGGATCAAACAGGCGGGCTTTGGCCAGCAGTAATGCGGCAATGGCATTGAAATTGGCGGCTAAATTGTCTTGTACCGCCTGCGTGGGCTTGAGTAAATAAAAGATGATGGAGCTCAGGCCATACCAGACTGCACCCAGCACAAAATAGCTTGGCTGCTGATACCATTCGCTGTATTCGCCCAGTCCAAACATGGTGTAAATGGATAATAAAATGGTGCCGAAAGAAATGGTGGCATAACGCTGTCCCAGCGCACCCATTAAAATAAAGCCAGCACTAGATAAGGATAAATACAGAATAAAAAGCAGTTTATAAGGATAGAGAAATTCGAGAATACTGCTGACGCCAAAAAACAGCATGCAGACATAGACCAGATTACGCAGACGGATACTTAAACGGTCATCAAAATCGGTCAGGGCAGTGGCAATAGCCCCTAAAGTAACGGGCACAATCAAGGCTTCATAGCCTAAAAAAAGCAGGCCTAGAGTGGTTCCGCTAAGAACAATAAAAATTTGCAGACAATAGATTAAAGTGGAATTGGATTTAAAGCGTTGAAGTAAGTCTTTCAGGCTATGCACGATGTTCTAAAGATCAATTTTTTGTATAGATATAGCCTGAGCTTTTTTGGCTGCTGTGTCAATTTATGATCGTTAGCGTGGTTTTATTTAATCTTTTATTTTTAAGGCTATGACGAAAAAAAGCAGACATTCAGCCTGCTTTTTCATTGTATGGTTTTGTGGGCAATTTATTGAATCACACCACAGGCAATTCGGTCTCCGCCACCGCCTAGAGGTTTAGGTTGATCGGCATAGTTGTCACCACCGGCATGGATCATAATTGCCAAACCTTGAACATCAGCCAGTTTTAAACGTGGCGCAACCAGCTGCTCGGTGGATTTGCCTGCAGCATCAACGGTGAGCAGGGGTAAATCACCCAGATGGCCAGTGAGTGGCGTACCGTGATGTGGTGCATGATTGGGGTTGAAATGACCGCCAGCGGCAATGGCTGCGCCCATTTTTCCATCTTTTTCCGCTGGACCGCAGAAACCTTTTTCATGAATATGAAAGCCGTGAGGACCGGGTGGCAGATTGCGTAAATGGGTATTGAGAACCAAGCCATCCGGACTATCGAGCAATTCTACCGTTCCGATAGTCTCACCTACGCCTTGGGCTGTGACCGCATTGACCGTTACGCGTTGACCTTTATGTTCATCTGTTGGCATGTGGCCAGCACATCCGGCCAAAAATATTGCACCCAGTATGGCAAGTGCAGCGTGCTTAAATCGTATTTTCATGACTCAAAGCATCCTATCTTTTTTATAATTGGCATCATTGAAGCAAAGTAAAAGATGCAAGACCACCTGCTTTAAGTAGTGGAATGTATAAGTTTCTTAACTTAGGCTTGCCGGCTTAATTGGGGGGGCGCGTTTCATCATCAATATCATGAGCCAAGGTGGCTTTAGGCATCATTAAACCTTCAGTTTCATTGGTTTCATGCAGCCATTCACGCCAGATTGCCAGTAATACTGCCAAAATGACCGGGCCGACAAATAATCCCACCATGCCAAAGCTGGCCAGGCCACCCAGTACCCCAAACATAATCAGCAAGAACGGAATCTGGGTAGCTCCGGAAATCACCAATGGACGGATCACGTTATCGGCGGTACTGACAATACACACGCCCCACGCCATCACCCCAATCGCCTCAACGGTTTGTCCCTGAGAAAACAACCACAGCGAAACGGAAGTATAGGCAACCGGAGGTCCAAAAGGAATCAGTGCCAACAGGAAGGTGATAATGGTCAGTACCATCGGATTAGGCACACCGGCAACAAAATAGCTGATGCCTGCCAGAAACGATTGGGCAATGGCAGTCAGTCCTACGCCATAAACCACGGCACGTGTGGTTTCAGAAATGGTCTCTAAATAATGATGAATACGCGGACCAATGACCATTTCCAGGGCTTTGCTGACCTGATTTAAAATGGTGTGACCATCACGGTAGAAGAAAAATAACGACATCACGGCAAAGCAGAGCTTGATCATGTTTTTACTGACTTCATTCAGTACCGCTTTCCCGTAATTTAAGTGACCTTGAATCCACAAAGAAACTGACTGAATGGTGCTGTTGGGATCCTGATTGATTTCTCTTAAGGAACGGGAAATTTCTTTGCCCACAATCGGCAGCTGGCGAACAAAGTCAGGAACATTCAGATGACCAGAAAAAACTTGTTTCTGTAATTCGTAATACAGGTTTCGTCCTTCATGCTGCAACATAAAAATAGCAAAGATAATCGGTAAACCCAGTACCAGAACCACAGAAAGAATCATCACTGTGGCGCTCAGGGTCGGACGCTGTCCGCACATGCGTAATACTGACTGATACAGCGGCCAGGTGACATAGGCAATAATTGCCGCCCAAACTACAGGGACAATAAAATATTTGAGTACATTAAAGCTCAAATACATCAGGATGAAAAAGAGTCCAAATAATAAAACTTTTTGTAATGTGGGCGCGTAACGTTGCACTGAATTCACTGACTACTTCCTAAGTTCGGAGTTCATCTTAACCGAAAAAAAAGCTCCCGAGAACGAGAGCTGGGCAAGTTGTGATGAATATTTATTGCGCGCTTAAATTCAGACTTCCTCGTTGCATCCTCTTGATGGCATTAAAACCAGGCGCTGGGATCATCAACAATCGCATTTAACAGCGGTTGCCATTGATCTTGCATGGCCAGATAATTTTTCTGTGTTTTATCAAAAATACTCAGTCCCTGCATGGCAAGTTGAGCATACGCAGTGCGCTCGGAAATCCAGGCCACGGGTTGCTGTTCAATTTTCTGGAAAAAATCCTGTATATCTTTGGAACTGGCAGTGTTTGCTTTCATCCGGTTAGCCAACAGTAAAATCTGTACCTTCCCTTTACGGATGCGTTTAATATCCTGTAAATGTTTCAGGAAACGACGGGTACTTTCAATATCAAAGAAAGACGGCTGCAATGGGGTGATAATCGCGTGTGCTTCACTGATCAACTGTTCAGCATGCTCGCCAGATAAGGCTCCAGGTGCATCAATAATTAAATATTCGATATTTTTAGGTACATCGCCAATTGATTTTTCCTGACGCCAGTCCAGACTTTGAATAGGAGCCGCCTCTTGCGGTCGTTGTTTTAACCATTGCAAGGCCGATTTTTGATTATCGGCATCGGCAAGTGCGACTTTATACCCCTTTTGTGCCAAAGCGGCAGCCAGATTAATTGCAGTAACGGTTTTACCGCATCCACCTTTTTGATTGGCAATTAAGATAGTTTTCATGACCCTGATGATTTTATTCTGCTCAGTCCTAGCATATCATTGTTTGATGCAGTGAATATGACTCGGGACAAAAGTCTTAAGGCATAAGTAGCGGTAATTTTTGCAATTAAGGAAAAATAATGTCCATTTGGATGGCAATGCTGATTGGGGCGTGTATTGGTGTGGTGCTCACCACCATGATTTTAAGCAATACCCGGAATGGACGCATTAAAGCAGAGTATGAACAGTACATTGCAGAACTGGAGCTGGAGCATCAGCAGGCCTTGGCTCATGCACAAAAACGCAGTGTCAATACCAGCCGTGCGGTGCTGAAAGGCAAGATGGCAGAGCAGCTGGCGCCGATTATGCCCCAGTTTCAATATTTACCCAGTGATGCCAAATTTCTGGGTGATCCGGTCGATTATGTGGTTTTCGATGGCTATACCGACCTGCGGGATGGCGAAGGCAGCCCTGAAGATATCGAGGTAGTGCTGATAGACATTAAAAGTGGCGGTGCACGTCTGACCAAGGGCCAACAGGCGATTGCCCAGGCCATACGGGAAGGGCGGGTACGTTTTGAAACGGTACGCATCGATTTTGATGATTAAAACGGCGGTATTCATCCACGCCATTGTATTTCAGTTAACCTGAGTGCGACTTAAATATTTCTATAACCTATTGAAAAAAATATTCTTGGCGGAATCTTACCAAGTTCTCACCCAATTTCAGGATCAGCCTGAGGCTCGCCCTACCTTGCGAAATATATTTCTCATTCGGGAAAATGAGAAGCTGAAAGCTTCGCAAGAAAATCACCTTGCAGAGCAGTGCTCCTCACTGCAAAACCTGTTATCTTCTTGCATTTATTAAAATATATCGCAGAAACATTATCTTTTTTACACTACGCAGGTTACAGATGACGTTTCCGAGTATCATATTTTTTGTCGAACTCAGGTCAGTTATTATTTTTGCACCCGGGCAAACAGCATGCGCTGGGCAATGCCAGGAACGCCAGCTGCATCTAGATAATGTTTTTCCTTAAAGCTGAAATGTGCATCTATTAAGGCCTGCTCAATATTGCGGTTGAGATGACAGCCATCTGCCAGGCGTTTTTGAACGGGTGTCAGCAGGTTTTGCAGATGTTGCAGCGTAGGTCGGTCAGACAGCACATGTTCGACCAGGTGCAAAGTTCCGGTCGGCTTGAGCACGCGATGCAATTCAGCCAAGGCCTGATCCAGATATTCGATACTGCAAAGGGTCCACGTACTGACTATATGCTCGATGCTATTGTCGGCAAAAGGCAGTTTTTCTGCACTGGCCTGAACGTGCTGCACATGAATGGCGCTTTCATGCACGCGTTTAATCGCGAGCTGATAAATATCGGCATTCGGTTCCAAAGCGTAGAGCGTATCGACATTTTGATAAAAAGGCAGATTGACCCCGGTACCAAAGCCAATTTCCAGTACTTCGCCTGCAATAGGTAACAGCAGTTCACGGCGCTGATCCATCAGGCTGGGTGTTTGCATGACTTGATTGAGTAAATGCGGAAAAATATGTTGTTGGTAAAATTTATAAATCATTGATCACTTAATTTTTCTTGCTTTATATCGTTTTATTTTAACCAAAATTCGGGTCACGGAATAAGACAAAAAAGTGACTGAATATATCTCTATTGTTACCAAGTCCATATAGTTATTTAAGTTTACTGATTTAAGATTAAGTTATAAATCAAGAAATTTGTTAGGGGCATACAGATGATCAGAGCAATATTATTCAGTACTTTACTTGCAGCCAGTATGTTGCAGGTGAGTGCGAGTGCCTCTGTCGATCATAATATTTCCAAAGGTCTGGCTCCGGTATCTAAAGACCAGTCGATCAAAAAATTGCAGCCCTTTAAAGGGGATTTTCGTATTTTGGGTTCGAAAATCTATACCAGCGATGAACAAGCCAAGTTTTCGCCCATTGATTATGCCGTAAGCTGGGGGCTGTTTGCCGAGCCTGAAATTGCACGGCATATCTCGGTCAATCAATATGACCGCTTTTTAAACTGGAAGATAGATCGCCTGCCTGTACCTGCCGAGCAAGCCATGCAGATGGTGTCGAATATGCACATCATTCCTGCCACCCCTCAGATTGCCAAACAGATTCAAAATGTAAAACGTGGAGATTTGGTGCGGCTAAAAGGTGAGCTGGTGGAAATTAAAGACAAGAATCTGGTGTGGACTTCATCTTTAACCCCAACCGATACGGGTGATGGCGCGTGTGAATTATTCCGTGTCAGTTCCATTGAATGGATTGAGCGGGTCAAAGGTTAATCTGGCATCTAGTCAGTAATAAGTGTAATAAGATGGGAAAAAGAGTAGGTTGATGAAAGCTTTAGCGCTATGTCTTTCGGCAGTACTGGGGTTTAGCCTAGTGGGGTGTAGTAGCGTGAGTCCAACGGTTGATGGCAAAACCCATGTTTATTCCTTAAAGCAGCAATGTCCGACTTTGCTGGAAATGAATGTTGGACAAACCCTGGAACTCACCTTACCAGAGAATCCGACTACAGGTTATATCTGGCAAGTGGCAAAGCCGCAAAATATCTTAAAAGTTGAAGAAATTTATCAGCAAGACCCGCTCAAAGGCCAACAGGCAATGGTAGGTGTGGGTGGTGAAAAGTTATTTCGTTTTTCTGCGCTGCAACCGGGTGAAGAATGGATTCACGTGAAACATAGCCGGCCCTGGGAACAGAACGCAATTGATGAGTGGCGTTGTCGGGTTCGGGTTTCTTAATTTAATAATTTAGTATTTGTGTGAAGCTTACTGTTGGCACAGCCTTATTTTTCTTTAAAAGTCAAAAGTACTTTGTGCAGGCTTTAATCCTACTTTTGACAGGCCAAAAGTAGGCAAAAGCCTTTGTTACCCACACACAACATCCGTGTTGTGGTGGGCAACATGTGGCATCCCTGCCACATTCGCGTATCTGAAGCTTGTTGTAATAAAATTTCGGGTGATCAATAGAGTAAAAAAAAGCCCGCTTTATTAAAGCGGGCTTTTTATATTCTAAGAGTAACTTATTTTGCTGTTAAAGCCTGACCTGCAAATTGAATGCCATCCCAGCCATTTTGCATAAACTGGCGAATGTTCTGGTGGTCTGTGGCTTCAGGGGTTGCTAGTACGGCAGCATAGTGTTCAGCAAACAGGCTTAAGGTTTGGGCCTGATCTAAACCATTGATTTGGGCAAAAGAAAATACTTTAGCACTGCCTTGATTTTCCGTTGCAGCATTGGCCTGTTGGCCATTTTTGAATGCTGTTGCAGTGTGGTTATAACGTGCATCAATGTACGCAATCACGTCTGCAAATTTGATTTCACCTGCTTGAAGCTGTGCCAATAAGTCCTGAGCCATAATTTCCTCAATTCATAGAAAAAAAAGTTTAAAAACCACGTGACTATAACAATTTTTACTGCGGCATTTCATTACAATTTCAGCGCATTTGTGCGGTATAGTGAATAAAGCATTTATACAATCTTGATCTTTGACTCGATAAAACTGGAACAGATATGAATTGGCTACTGGTAGCTTTAGGGGGAGCAGTTGGCGCAAGTTTGCGTTATGGTGCAGGGGTATTTCTATTTAAACCGAGCAGCGGATTTCCGTGGACAACATGGTGGATCAATATTTGTGGCTGTTTGCTTGCCGGTATTTTCTTTGCCTATAGCCAAAAATTTCCTGTTTTGCAAAATGAAACACGCCTGTTTTTGATGGTCGGTATTTTAGGCGGCTTTACCACCTTTTCCAGTTTTGGTCTGGAGACCTTCCAGTTATTAAAGCATGGCCAAATCGCTCTGGCTTTAGGTTATGTCATTTCCAGTGTGATCACAGGAGTTATTGTTTTGGCTGTGGGTTTTTATCTGTTTCAGGGCTTATTGCAGAGTCGATAACAGCTCAAAATTTTTGTCATATCAGAAAAAAAGAAGCCCAAGCTGGAGGAGATGGCTTGGGCTTTTCAAGTCTTAAGATTAACCTTGAAATCTTAAAACAGTATGAATTTAATGTGAGCGTTTGAAACGTGCGAAACGTTTATTAAAGCTTGCTACACGGCCTTCATTGCTGGTTTGACGTTGTTCACCAGTATAAAACGGATGAGAGGCACTGGAAATATCCAGAGTCACATAAGGATAAGTCTGGCCTTCATATTCATGGGTCTGAGTCGGTTTTAACGTGCTGCCAATAACAAAATAGACATCTGCATTGGTATCGTGGAACAGTACCTGTTGATAGTCGGGGTGGATATCTGGACGCATACATTTCTCCATCGTATATTTTAAATTTAAAGAAATGTTATAACATAACAATTATCGAGTCAAATAAAACCCGGTAACCCTAGGTTAACCGGGTGGGTGTGGCGTGATCACACTCGAGGCGGCACCAGCTCCTCAAATAAATCATTCAGATTATCATTCACTTTTAAATGAATTAAATTCCAGTAATGTCCGGAAACCGTGCGGTTAACCATTAAGGTATCTGGTGAAGGCTTAAACACATCCCAATATTTTAATGACGGTTTCAGCAATTCGACGCCATCATGATGGGCAGAGTTTTCGGCAAAATCGTAATGGGTGATCAGCGGACGCATCAACACTTCCAGCCACTGGAGATATAGATTTTCAGGAAACTTGCCTGGCGTGGTTAGGGAATGCAGGTCATCCAGCTTCTGTTCCATTTTGGCAATATTGCCTTCACGGGCGGCATTAATCAGGGTCTTGAAATTCGAGACAATTTCAGTGGACAGGGTTTTGACACCGCCATAGTCGTAAATAATCACCGTTCCATCTTCACGAAAGGCAAAGTTGCCCGGATGCGGGTCACAGTGGAAACGTTTCAGATAAAAAATTTCCTGACCAATGGCACGGAACAGGCGGCGACCCAGTTCATTACGGGTGTCTTGAGACCAAGTACTGGCGGTTTCCATGCTTTCGCCATGTTCCATGCTTAATGTTAAAATGTGACGCGAAGAATAATCGGAATAGACTTGAGGAATAATAATCTTGCTGTCTAGAGTTTCATGGAAGGTACGTGCAACTTGCAGATTTTGCGCTTCGACCTGGTAATTCAGCTCGTTATCCAAACTTTCCTGAATTTCATTGAACAGTTGATCCTGCAATTTACGGTCAATTTTCAGCACACCCATTAAACGCAGGGCCAAGCGTACCTGTTTCAGGTCGCTTTCGCAGGCCTCATCCACACCCGGATATTGTACTTTGACCACCACCTGCTGACCATTCGGCAAAGTGGCTTTGTGCACTTGGCCAATAGAAGCAGCCGCAAATGGCTGTTCATCAAAACTTTTAAAGATTTGCAGAATGGGTTTACCCAGTTCTTTTTCCACTTGTGCTTTAATTTCGGCAAAAGGCATGGCAGGTGCCTGACGCTGTAATTTGCTGATGGCACGGGCCACTTCAGGCGGGAAGATATCTTTATATTGTGAAGCAATTTGCCCCACTTTCATGACCGCACCTTTCATTTCGCCAAGCGTATCGGCAATCTGCAAACCGATATCCTGAAAAAGTTTACTGCGCGAAGCATTTTTTTGTTCTTCATCGGCATTAAAATTTTTAATGGAATTTGAGACTGTTTTGGTTGCAATACTTGCCGTCATACTGGCAAGTTTCATAAAGCGACGACCGGGTGTGCTAGCCGTTTTTGCCATGCGAGATTCCTCGAAGATCATCATCAATGATATGTCTCTGATCATAGGCGACAAATGGCAAACTGCCTAATTTAAATTGTTAAGGTTTTGTTTGTATTTAATTTTCATTTGAATTTTTAGCTATTTTGAGAGAGTTGCGGTAGATTTTCTTATCCCACGGTACACTGGAAGCAAATTAGAATAATGCCTAGGTTTAATACATATGATATGTGATGAAAATTTATCGTTATTTAACAGGCAAAGATGATGTGCATTTTTGTGCTCGAGGAGTGACCAAGGCTTAAAAGATGCGATGGCTGCACAGCAATAAGCACTTAACTAAAAAGTGAAGACTTTAAAAAAAGCGAAGTCAAAACTTCGCTTTTTATGGGTGAATCGCTGGTTTGTGAATTAAACCCGCTGCACTAAACGTTTATTGTTCATATATAAACGGGTTAATAACAATACACAGGCGACAGTTAAACCGACAATCAAGCCGACCCAGACCCCAGCAGCCTGCATTTGGGTAAAACGCGCCAGATAAACCCCAACCGGGAAGGCAATGACCCAGTAAGCAATCATGGTGATCCACATTGGGCCTTTGGTGTCCTGCATACCGCGCAGGCAACCTGCCGCACTGACCTGCCAGGCATCCATCAGCTGATAGGCCATGGCAAATAACAGCAGATACAATGCGACTTGAGTCACGTCATAATTCGAAGTGTAAATAGAAACAATTTCTGGCCGGAAAAACCAGATCAATGCCATGGTGGCGATGGCAAACACAGTGCCGGTGGCCAAGCCCAGATATTGCACCTTATGCATCGCCTGCCAGTTTTTTTCCCCATAATAGGTGCCGACACGAATGGTCAGCGCGATGGCCAGCGACATCGGAATCATAAACAGTTGTGAGGTGACGGAAATGGCAATCTGGTGCGCTGCCACCAGGGTTTCACCCAGCGGGCTGAGTACAATGGCGGCGGTACTGAAAATACTCACTTCAAAAAAGATGGCTAAACCAATCGGGAAGCCGAGTTTTAAAATGCGCTTAATCCAGTAAGTATCCATCTTTTCAAAGGCTGCAAAGGGCTGGGTTTTAGCATAAGCCTTGCCTTTAAACACATAGATGGCCAAAGCGATAAACATCAGCCATTGCAAAATAGCTGTGGCAAAGCCACAACCTGCTGAACCTAATTCAGGAATCGGCCCCAAGCCATACATGAAAATAAAGTTGAGCGGTACCAGAACAACTAATGCCACCAGACTAATGGCAGTCACAGGGCGTGGATGACCCAGTGCTTCCGAATAGCCACGTAGTGCCGCAAACATGGTTACGGCAGGCATACCCAAACCAATGGCATGCAGGAACAAGCTGGCTTTGGGCAGCAAGACTTCAGGTACACCCAATACAGGTAGCAAGAACGGCATGACTTGTAAAATCAGCGCAGCGATGATCCCCAGAATCAATGCGATCCATAGGGATTGCCGTGCAATAGTGGCAATTTTTTCGGGCGTACGTGCACCGTTGGCTTCAGCAACCAAAGGTGTAGTGGCAATCATGATGCCGCTGAACAGCAGCATGACCGGAATCCACAAGCCTACCCCGACAGCAATGGCAGCAAGATCAACCGGAGATAGATGTCCGGCCATAATGGTATCAATCAGTCCCAGACCAGCTTGGGAAAATTGAGTCACCAAAATTGGAATCATCAAATGAAAGAGCTGTTTTAATTCATAACGAGTCGTTGTAACCGACGAGGCATTAGACACAAAAAATACTCATCATGTGCTTAGAATAATGAGGTGTTAGCGTTGTAAAGTGAGAAGCACACCAATAAAAATCACCACGCCACCTAACAGGCGTTGCCAATGGATAGGTGCTTTTTCTGTTCCGAGTAAACCAAAATGATCCAAAACCATTGAAGTGAGCAGTTGACCAAAAATAATTAAACCGGACAGGGTTAGAAAACCGAGTTTGGGAGCGGCATAAATACTGAGGCTAATGGCATACACGCCCAGAAATCCGCCCAACCATAAATACCACGGCAGTTGCACAAAAGTTGCAAATCCCGGTTTTTCTAGCGGCTGAAAAAACACCAATATGGCCAGCAGTATTGTACCAACCAGAAAAGATAAAAGGGCAGCTTGTAAGGGGGAATTTAAATATTCTCTTAACTGGCTGTTGATTGCAGTCTGAAAGGTCATGGCGATACCAATCCCCAGAGTCAGGGGCATGAGCAACAATAACTGAGCAGATATTTTCATCATTCTAACAATTTAATTCTTCTGTAGTTTTTTCTAGTGTACTGATATTCATTGTGAGATTTTATCGGTGTCCTGATGCAGTCATGTTAAAATATGCATCTTCCTTTACCCATTTCGAGCTTGTTCCTTGGCTGAATTAAATCCTGCACTGGTTCCTTTATCTTTATACATTCACATGCCGTGGTGTGTGCGCAAGTGTCCATATTGTGACTTTAACTCGCATGCCGTCCCGGATGGAAAACTGTCCTTAGATTTGGAACAGCAATATTTACAGGCTTTGGTCGAAGACTTTAAAACCCAGATCGACTTTGTCCAAGGACGTCAGATTCATAGCGTATTTATTGGTGGAGGTACGCCGTCACTGATTTCTGCCAAAGGTTATCAATGGCTATTTAGCCAGTTAAAAGCACTGATTCCTTTTGAAAATGGCTGTGAAATTACTTTGGAAGCCAATCCGGGAACAGTGGAGCATGATCCCTTTGCGGGATATTTAGAGGCCGGGATCAACCGCCTTTCGATTGGTGTACAGAGTTTTAATACAGAACACCTGAAAAAATTGGGGCGTATCCATAGTAATGATGATGCGATCAATGCCATTCATTTGGCCCGTGAAGCAGGCTTTGAACGCGTCAATGTCGATTTGATGCATGGACTGCCTGAACAGACTCTGGAACAAGCCTTAAATGATTTAAAACTGGCGGTGGAAAATGGCGCAACCCATGTGTCGTGGTATCAACTGACCATTGAGCCGAATACGGTATTTTTCCGTACCCAACCGGTTTTACCTGTGGACGATGTGCTGGAAGATATTCAGGAACAGGGCGAGGCTTATTTAAAAGCCAACGGTTTTGTGAATTATGAAGTATCAGCTTGGCGTAAGGAAAAACCTTCTGCACATAATTTAAATTACTGGCAATTTGGCGATTATCTGGCGATTGGGGCAGGGGCACACGCTAAAGTGACACGACCTGATGGCGTGTACCGTTTCCAGAAAACCCGTTTACCGAAAGATTATTTAGCCAAAGTGCCGGCAGAGCATCTTCAATTTAAAAAGATTGAAGATGAAGACATGCCGTTTGAATTTATGATGAATGCGCTACGTTTAAATGATGGCGTAGAAGCAAAACTTTATCACGAGCGTACAGGTTTGAGTTTAGAAGGTTTGAATGAGCTATTAACGTCGCTACGTTCACGTAAATTGATGGTTGAAGATCAAAACCATTTGTCTTGTACAGAGCAGGGGCATGTGTTTTTAAATTCGGTGTTGGAAGAGTTTTTATAAGGAGAGACATATGACGTTTCGATTAAATTTTTATGCAGAACAAGCATTTTTGTCTCATGTCGAAAAAATTTTAAAAAATCATGAAGATGAAGCTAAGAATGAAAAATATGATAATCATCATGAATTTGCTACTTGTATTATTTTATTATATTCCTCATTAGAATCAGTTATAAATAAAGCTTGGATTTTATGTGATGAAAATAAATTTATTACTGAAATTGAAAGAAAAGGAATAGAAGATAAATTTATTGAGTTAGTTGAATATCAATCACTCTCTAAGTTGGATTTTGGAAAGAAACCTTATCAAAGCTTAAAAATATTAAAAAAAATGAGAGATATTTTGTGTCACTTTAAAAATGAAAATTTTGGTCTTTACAATAGTGAATGGAAACGTGTTCCAGATAGTTTGACTCCTAAAAAAAATGAAGCAGCAATTCACTCAATTGATTGGTTAAAAATGCTTATGTTGGATTCTATAAAAGAACTTTATGATGATACATTGTTGATTATTAATGATATTGTGGATAAGGCTGATTTGAGTGATTCAAATGAATTTGAATTTATTAAAACAGGAAATTATGTCCCGATGTTGTTTGGATAAATAATATTAACGATGTTTAGGTGGCATTGATTTTTTATCAAAATGATGCGCAGGTGGATGCTTATGATCAAATGCTGGAGCTGCCATTGCAGCAAGAAGATCGATCATAAGAGAAGAAATTATTTTCTTCATTATAGAAAATAGGGGGGTAATTTAAGAGTTTGAGTTAAAAAATGATCAGTATATTCTTTCATGAGATTTAAAAAATAGATTATAAGTATTTAATTTTAATCAGATATATTATTTTATTTATTGATTTTCATTCGATAAATACGGCCCAAGAATTGTCCAGTATTTCCTATGCTATATAAAATGTAGAGCTGATGGTTTTGACTATCTACCGTTAGACCTTCTGGCTCCCAATATTGAATGGCATGACCGGATGTAGTATCAAAATGACCCAGTGTCACAGCATTCATTTTTTGAAGCAGTTTGCCTGCGAAGTCATAAACATAGATTCTTTTCGGACCTTTATTTTTATTGCCACTTAACAGATAGATATAAGTTCCATCGGTGCTCAGGCCCTGAAATGCACAGTGATCTTGCGTGAAACTGGCATTAATCGGCCATTCATCTTCATATAGAAAACGAATATCGGTTAAATTTTTTTGAGTGATTAAATCGAATTTAAAAATACGGATCACATTTGTTTTATGGTGATTACCTCGCACCAGTAGATATTTACCATCCGGCGTGATTGCAGGCATGGTATTGGTAATTTTATTGTATCTTTTATCAAATACCTGAATAACCTGGGTATTCATAGGTTCTGCATTGGGCATATATTGAAATTTTAAAATATACCAGCCTTTATTGGGAATGCCGGATCCTGCCGAAGCTAACATAAAGTCACTCTGTGGATCGACTGAAATGCCTTGATGACCCACAAGGGGAGAGGGTTTTTGTGCATCCTGTGCCGACCATAAATTGGAACTGTTCAGCTTAAATCGATTAATCACGCCCTGTTCTGGATGGCCCTCGACATGAGTGGTGTATAAAAATTGATTTCGGTGGTCGAGCGCCAAGCCTTGAACAATATGATAATTACCCAGTCCTGTTCTGATCAGGGTAATCGGTTGGGCAGCATCTCCTAAGTTGGCAGGATCAGGAGAATCAAACTCTTGCTCGAGATGATGCGCATCCAAAGGGACGGTTGCACTATATGGCTGATAAAAGCGACTTAGAAACGAAAATAATTTTTTCATCTAACAGGTCACCGGATTGATTTTTTATTATTTTATGCTGTTCAAAACCGCGATGACATTGAGATTATTGTAGTGATAAAAAGAGCGCCGTAGCGCTCTTTTTATTCATTTTAGAATTGGAACTTCACTTTGCAACTTAGTAGTCAAAGCTAAAGTGTTCAGGTGCCAGTGAAGTCATGGTCTTGGATGGATTGACCATTGCTTCAGCATGACCTTGAGTACGTGGCAGGATACGTTCGAAGTAGAAATCAGCAGTTTTGATTTTAGCTTTGTAGAATTCAGGTACTTCCTGACCTTCACCAGAAGCAAGTTTTGCAGAAGCAACCGCAGCTTGCTGCGCCCAGAAATAAGCCATCATCACATAACCAGAGAACATCAAGAAATCAACCGAAGCTGAAGACACGATGTCACGGTCCTTACGTGCAGCAAGCATGATGCGAACGGTGAGTGCATTCCATTGTGCGCAAAGCTTGGTTAAATCCCAAGCAAAACGACGCATATATTTGTTACGTGCTTGTTGGCCACAGAACTTCAAGATTTCAGCAGTGTACTCACGAATCACTTTACCTTTAGAAGTTAGCAGGACTTTACGACCAATCAGGTCAAGTGCCTGCACACCGGTGGTACCTTCATACAGGGTAGAAATCCGTGAGTCACGAACAATCTGTTCCATACCCCATTCTTTGATATAACCATGACCGCCATACACCTGCATACCGTGGTTGGCAGCTTCATAACCCAATTCCGTCAAGAAACCTTTCAGGATAGGCGTGTAGAAACCTAAGTGGTCATCATGCGCTTCATATGCTGCGGTATCACCATGCATTAAAGCATCCGCCATTTTGTCGGCAAGTTGCGCAGCATAATAAATCATTGCACGACCACCTTCAGCAATCGCTTTTTGAGTGAGGAGCATACGGCGCACGTCAGCATGGTGAATGATCGCATCAGCTACTTTTTCAGGGTCTTTCTTACCTGAAAGGGCACGCATAGACATACGTTCTTTGGCATAAGGCAGTGCGCCCTGGAAAGACAATTCTGCATGTGCAATACCTTGAATCGCAGTACCGATACGTGCAGTGTTCATGAATGTGAACATGGCATGTAAGCCTTTGTGTGGCTCACCAATCAGGTAACCCGTTGCATTGTCAAAGTTTAATACTGCAGTCGCTGAAGCGCGGATCCCCATTTTGTGTTCGATTGAACCACAGCTTACAGGGTTGCGCTCACCCACTGTACCATCAGCATTTACCATGAATTTTGGCACGATGAATAGCGAAATACCTTTGGTACCTGCAGGAGCATCTGGAAGGCGTGCGAGAACGATGTGAATGATATTTTCTGTTAAATCGTGTTCGCCGGCAGAGATGAAGATTTTAGTCCCTGAAATGGCATAGGTACCATCTGTCTTTGGTTCAGCCTTGGTTTTAACCTGGCCTAAGTCCGTACCACATTGTGGTTCGGTGAGGCACATCGTACCTGACCATTCACCAGTGACCAGGTTAGGCATATAGATATTTTTTTGTTCTTCACTACCGAACTGAAGAATGGTATTCATACAGCCGACACTTAGACCCGGGTACATCTGGAATGACCAGTTTGCAGTACCCATCATTTCTGATTTGATTAGGTTTAATGATTGAGGCAGGTTTTGACCGCCAAATTCTTCAGGGAAAGAAAGACCTTGCCAGCCACCTTGAACGAATTGGTCGTAGGCTTCTTTAAAACCTTTTGGTGTTTTTACTTCACCATTTTCAAAGTGACAGCCTTCTTCATCACCCGATTGGTTTAAAGGAGAAAGTACGTTTTCACAGAAATCTGCTGCACCTTCAAGAATCATGTCTACAGTGTCAGCATCTGCCGCTTCACCATTTGAAAGTGTTTTGTAGTGTGCCGGGTAATCAAGCACTTCGTTCATTAAAAAACGAATATCATGCAAAGGGGCTTTATAAGCTGGCATAGTGTTAATCCTAATTTAGAAATAGTATTGGATTATTCGAATCGATAATTTGATTATTCACATTGTTGATAAAAATACATTGATGATGCAGCCTCAGAGAAATGTCAGAAAGGCGAATTGAAGAGCTTATGATCCAACTTGATGTTTAAATAAATTATAGGGTCTGGTAGGATTTTTTGCGCCTGTTATTTTTGATTTTTTACATAAAAATATAATTAAATGATCATGTTATTGGGGCTTTATAAATAAAGATAACGAATTTTTATTCATATAATAAGGAATATTTATAAAATAATATGAATGTCATAAAATCCAATTGAAAACCAGTTATGCTGATAAAAACTGAAAAGAAGCAGAGGTTTACTTCTTTTCAATTAGTTTATTAATACCATTTATTAAAGAAAATCTTTGAGTTCAGGCTTGACCCCGTTCCAAATCGAGAAAGATTCGATCGCTTGTCCAACCAGCATGCCATAACCTTCTGAAGTTGGAACACCGCGTGCTTTGGCTTGATCTAAAAAGCTGGACGGTTTGCCATAGGCCATTTCATAGGCATGTTTAAATTGAAGACTTTCAGGTAAAACTAGAGCATCACCGCTCAAACTTGCTGAAGTGGCATTAATGACAATGTCAAAATCACCGGCCAGGTCTTGCAATGAAATGGCTGCAAGAGTGGCTTGAGGAACTGCTTGTTGTAAATCGGCCACCAGTTGTTCTGCGCGTGCTAAAGTCCGGTTGGCAATCACGATTTTTTTCGCACCTGCCTGTACTAAAGGGTAAATCACCCCGCGGGTTGCACCGCCCGCACCAATAATCAACAGCTTAGTATTGTCTAGCTTCCAGTCTAACGCTTTAATCGCGTCAACCAGACCTTGACCATCAGTATTGTCACCATACAGCTTGCCATCCTGCATCCACAAAGTATTTACAGCCTTGGCAATTTTGGCACGTTCGGTTAATACCGCGCAGGCTGCAAAAGCTTGCTCTTTGAAGGGCACGGTCACGTTCATACCCATACCGCCCTGAGCAAAAAACTCTTGAATATTGGATTCAAAGCCATCCAGTGGAGCAAGACGTTTGCTATAGACAAGATCAATACCGGTTTTTTCTGCAAAAGCATGATGCAGTTCTGGAGAGCGTGATTGTTCGATTGGATTGCCAACCACTGCGAATTGTTTGCTCATTTCACAAGATCCGTGTGCGGAAATGGCATTCAATATACGTGATTTCCCCCCCAGGCTAAAGCCAGCACCACGAGGAAAGTTAAAAAAGAGCAGGAGGAGCTGAAATCGTTTGGGTTGAATTGCTCAAGTGAATCAGGACAAACTTTAAATTCAAATACTGTTAAGGATTACAAATTTCATGCACTCGGTCTTCAAGCCACATGGCTGCAGTAAAAAACAAGGCAAAACTTGCAAACACAGTAAAGCTAATGGATAAGCTATCGGCAAGGGTGTTGTCTGAAAGCAAGGTAATGCTGATCGAGCAGACCATCAGGGTTACAATCGACCAAAATAGAATGGCCTTGTGATTTAGAATCATATTAAGCATAGTTATCTTCCTTCAGCATGAATTATTGTATTTGTGCATGCTGTGCATATTCGCGATGATGGTGAATTGAATGATTCAGTCTAAACGAATTTTGTGACATATTAGCGTCTGGTGCTGTAAGGAAATATGTCAGTTTTTCTTGTATTAATGGCATGGTTAAGTATTTAAGTCATCTTAAGATATTGATTTTAAATATTTGATGTGCCGATTAGATTTTAAAATTTATTTCAATAGAAAAATCCCTCTTTCTGCTCAGAAAAAGGGATAGAAACTTTTAATTTATTTTTTAAGTTCGCTTAACCAGTCATGCGGTTTTAAATAATAGTTGGTTAAGCGTTTTTCAGGCGAATTTTCTTCCCACTCGGGACGATACGACCAAGCAGCAAGCGGTGGCATACTGACTAAAATGGATTCAATGCGACCACCGGTTTGTAGACCAAATAAAGTGCCCCGGTCGTAGACCAGGTTATATTCTACATAACGGCCACGACGGTAAAGCTGAAAGTCGCGTTGTGCTTCGCTATACGGCTTATCCTGATTACGTTGAAAGATAGGAAGAATCGCTTCCAGATAACCATTACCCACGGCCTGAATATATTGAAAACAGGTTTCAAAGTCCCACTGATTCAAGTCATCAAAGAATAAACCGCCAATCCCACGTTGTTCATCGCGATGTTTTAAGTAGAAATACTCATCACACCATTTTTTGTGTTCCGCATAAACCGTATCACCAAATGGCGCGCAAAGATCATGGGCTTTTTGGTGCCACGCCAGGACATCTTCATCATCTGGATAGAAGGGGGTTAAGTCGAAACCGCCACCAAACCACCATACCGGATCCTGGCCCTCTTTTTCGGCCACAAATAAACGCACGTTGGCATGTGAAGTCGGCACATTGGGATTTTTGGGATGAATCACTAAAGACACCCCCATGGCCTGGGCTTTGGCTCCGGCAATTTGTGGATGACGCTCTGTGGCAGAAGCCGGAAGTTTAGAAATGTTGATGTGAGAGAACATCACACCACCTTTTTCAATCACTATTCCGTTTTGCAAGACACGTGAACGACCGCCACCGCCTTCAGGGCGCTGCCAATCATCAATTTCAAATTTAGCCGTGCCACCATCGGCTAATTCTTGTTGCTCCAAGGCAGCACAAATACGCGCTTGTAAATCGACTAAAAAATCATGCACACGTTGAATATCATTAGAAGTCGGATGTTGCATCAGAACGCTCATGGGGGATTATTAAAGAACTCATCACATCAAAACATAAATTGTATAAAAGATTAAGGATTTTATGCAGCAGGATGTTTTCTTGAAACGGATGCAATCATTTTTGTTCAGGCTTTGCTTCGAAGTGAGCACTGAAAAATATCCCGACTTTTTCACTAGGTTGAATTCTATGATCAAGCTCAGCAAAATGGGTTGAACAGGTGATGCAAAATATTGGCTTGGTTATGGGTATAACTGGCTGTTGCAGTAGAGAGTAGATAGCAACTATGACGAGTTCTTTAATTCAAAAATATAATGTGCCCGGACCCCGTTATACCAGTTATCCAACGGTACCGTATTGGGAAGTCGAGCCATTTTCGCTTGAGCTGTGGAAACAGACCTTAAAGCGTTCCTTTGATGAATCTAACCAAAGCGAAGGCATCAGTCTGTATATCCATCTGCCTTTCTGTGAAAGCCTGTGTACTTTCTGTGGCTGCCATAAACGGGTAACCAAAAAGCATGAGATGGAACAGCCTTATATTCAGGCGGTGCTCAAAGAATGGGACTTGTATTGTCAGTTGCTGGCAACAACGCCGAAAATTAAAGAAATTCATTTGGGAGGCGGCACACCGACCTTCTTTTCGGTGGAGCATTTACAACAGCTAATTCAAGGCATCTTGGCAAAGGCAGAGGTTGCTGCCGAGCATGAGTTTAGCTTTGAAGGTCACCCGAATAATACCACCCGTGAACATTTACAGGCCTTGTATGATCTGGGTTTTAGACGGGTCAGTTATGGGGTGCAGGACTACAATGAAAATGTGCAAAAAGCTATTCACCGTATTCAGCCTTTTGAACATGTACAGCGTGTGACTGAGTGGGCCCGTGAAATTGGTTATACGTCCATTTCCCATGATCTGGTTTTTGGTTTGCCTTTTCAGAGTTTGCAAGATGTGCTGAATACCATTGACCAAACCAACAGTTTAATGCCAGACCGTTTGGCATTTTATAGCTATGCCCATGTGCCGTGGATTAAGGGCAATGGTCAACGCGGTTTTAAAGATGCCGATGTACCTAAAGATCAGCTGAAGCGCCAGCTTTATGAAGAAGGCAAGAAGCAGTTTTTAAAGCATGGCTACCATGAAATTGGTATGGATCATTTTGCCTTAAGTCGGGACAGCATGTATCAGTCTTTTCAGGCCGGAACTTTGCACCGTAATTTTATGGGCTATACCTCATCCAAAACGCAAGTGATGATTGGCCTGGGAATTTCTTCCATTAGTGACAGCTGGTACAGCTTTGCACAAAATGAAAAGAAACTGGAAGATTATTATGCACGTTTAGAGCTGGATGAAATTCCAGTGGTCAAAGGTCATGTGCTGAATACAGAGGATTTAATCATCCGCGAA
Organism: Acinetobacter sp. SM34; assembly: GCF_022012365.1. Taxonomy (NCBI): domain Bacteria; kingdom Pseudomonadati; phylum Pseudomonadota; class Gammaproteobacteria; order Moraxellales; family Moraxellaceae; genus Acinetobacter; species Acinetobacter sp. SM34. The sequence goes on from NZ_JAKLTP010000005.1 coordinate 112,866, forward strand.
CATATCTTGAATTTGATGTGTACATTCAGCACGTCCTGGCAGTCCGAAGCTATGCAGTTTCCTGAATTGCCCGAAATTTTGCTGCAACTTGCAGAAATGCAGCAGGATCAATTGTTACAGATTGACGAGCAGGGCATCACAGTGACTGAGCAAGGCAAACCTTTTGTACGTAATATCTGTATGGCTTTTGATTTGCGCCTAAAACGCCGTGTTCCGGAAAACCGTATTTTCTCGATGACGATTTAATCTTATTTAATCCCTACAAACCTTCTTTTTTAAATAATACAACACCCTCCTTTAGTAAAGGAGGGTTGGGGTGGATTTGTATCAAAGTCGGGGGGTATGGAAAAAGAGGATTAGAAGTCGCCTTTCTTATACATATGCGCCATGCGTTCATGTTTGGTTTTTAAATACTGGGCATTAAACGGATTTAAGCCGACAGTTAGCGGCACACGATCCACCACATCAATACCCAGTTCTTGTAACGCCTGAATCTTGGAAGGATTATTGGTAATCAATTTCACCTGTTTGACCTGCAAATGGTCGAGCATGATGGTACACATGTCATAGCTTCGTGCATCCGCCGGCAAGTTCAGCATTAAATTGGCATCGACCGTATCATGTCCCTGATCCTGCAAGGCATAGGCACGGATCTTGTTGGTCAGTCCAATGCCGCGGCCTTCCTGACGTAAATACAGAATCACGCCTTGACCGACTTCATTGATTAATTTTTGTGTGGCTTGAAGCTGTGGACCGCAATCGCATTTGAGTGAAGAAAAGGCATCACCGGTTAAACATTCAGAATGAATCCGCACCAATACCGGTTCAGTAGGGGGAGTGTCTAAGCCTTTAGAAAGAGCTACATGTTCTTCACCTGTGTTAGGGTCTTGAAATACCGTGATTTTAAATTCACCAAAAGCGGTTGGTAATCTTGAAGTCGCGACAAACTCTATAGGCACTGCTTAACTCGTTAAATAGTTCATTAATTAGCTAAAGTATAGCTGAATGCTTGGACATTAGTTGAATTGTAAAGATGAATTTATGCAGAAGATTTTCTTTTTTGTATAAAGCGAACGATAATGGTTGATAAATAGTAAGATTATTCAGGATAATCTCGCTCATGAACAAACACCCAGTATAGAGATTTGCCTCTAAACTGCATCGCTAGGAATGTGGCTGATTTAAAGGTGATACAATTCGACCATTGTGCTCGATAACCCGTTTACCTAGCTTAGGATTTGCCAGGCTTTAGAAGGCTTTGCCATTTATGTTGTATACAGAAATACCGACTCACCGCCCTGTAACTCCGTTGCTGGATGCAATTGATCATCCTCAACAATTACGATTGCTCGAGCGCAGCCAATTAGAACAAGTGGCGGATGAGTTACGTCAGTACATTTTGTATGCGGCAGGACAGAGCGGTGGCCATTTCGGTGCCAATTTGGGTGTAATCGAACTGACCGTTGCTTTGCACTATAGTTTTAATACCCCGCATGATCGCCTGATTTGGGATGTCGGTCATCAGGCCTATCCGCATAAAGCCTTAACCGGTCGCCGTGAGCAACTGACTACCATTCGTGCCAAAGACGGTCTGGCTGCTTTTCCGGCGCGTGAAGAATCGGTATTCGATACCTTTGGCGTCGGTCATTCTTCTACTGCAATTTCTGCGGGCTTAGGCATGTCACTGGCACGCCGTTACCAGAAAGATCCGTGTGAAGTGGTTTCCATTATTGGCGATGGCGCAATGACGGCCGGCATGGCCTTTGAAGCCATGAATGATGCCGTTGCCCATCAGGCCGACCTTATGGTGGTGCTGAATGACAATGACATGTCCATTTCATGCAGTACCGGCGGTTTTGCCAAACATCTGGCTGCCATTTGGGAACGCGGTGAATCAGTGAATATTACTGATGAGGGCGAAGCGTATATCCAGCCGCATCCGGAATGGACTTACAATTCACGTTTGCACTGTGCTGCTACTGAAGCTGCGGACAACCTGTTTAAAGCCATTGGTTTTGACTATTTTGGTCCGTTCGACGGGCATGATGTCAATCAGCTGGTACAGGTATTTAATGCCTTAAAAAAACGTAAAGGCCCACGTTTAATTCATGTCTATACCAAAAAAGGCAAGGGCTTTGCTCCAGCTGAAGCCGACCAGATTAAGTACCATGCCATCAGTAAATTAAATACTGCATCTTCAAGCAATGCAGCACCAAAATATTCCGATGTGTTTGGACAATGGTTATGCGATGAAGCTGCACAAGATCAGCGCTTGCTGGCCATTACGCCGGCCATGTGTGAAGGTTCAGGCATGGTGCAGTTCGCCAAACAGTTTCCTGAACGCTTTTTTGATGTGGCGATTGCTGAACAGCATGCGGTAACCCTAGCTGCCGGTATGGCCTGTGAAGGACTGAAGCCTGTTGTTGCGATTTATTCGACCTTCCTGCAACGCGGTTATGACCAGCTGATTCATGATGTAGCCTTACAAAATCTGGATGTCACTTTCGGCATCGACCGTGCCGGGCTGGTGGGTGAAGATGGTCCGACACATGCTGGTGCCTATGACTATGCCTTTATGCGTACCGTACCCAATATGGTGATTATGGCACCTAAAGACGAAAATGAATGTCGTCAAATGTTGCATACCGCCTATTTATATAAGGGGCCTGCAGCAGTGCGTTATCCGCGTGGTAATGGGATCGGTGTTGAAATTCAGCAACAATTGACTGCTCTGGACATTGGTAAAGCAGAAATTGTGGCCAGTTTTAATGAACAGCAAGATGAACAGATCAGTATTCTGGCATTCGGTAGCCGTGTCAGTGCGGCGGTAGAAGCGGCACAAGTCTTGGCAGACAGTCATGATGTTGGTGTGCGTGTCGTAAACATGCGCTTCGTTAAACCTCTGGATGAACAGATCATTGATCAACTGGCTGCAACCACCAGCCTGTTTGTGACTGTAGAAGAACATGCCGTGATGGCCGGGGCAGGCAGTGCAGTGAATGAGTATTTAGCTCAGGCGCAAATTGTTAAACCAATCTTGAATTTGGGGCTGGCAGACATCTTCATGCATCAGGCTTCACATGCACAGATGCTGCAACAGGCCGGGCTAGATGCCAAAGGCATTGAAAGATCAATTGAATTGGCCTGGTTGAAACTTGTGCAGTCGGTGTCCTGATCAGCTTAAAAATTTTAGAAACATTTTTTCCCTAAAAGCCTTCATATTTGCTAAAATGTGAGGGCTTTTATGCATTATTCTTTATCAATATCTTCAAATTTGTAGTGGGTGTTCAATGGAACCTATGGTGGTGATGGCTGCGCGTGCGGCTCAATTAGTTGGTCAAGAGCTTTTAAAAGCGCATCAGAATCGTCATAAACTCGATCTACAAGTCGAAGAAAAAGGGATTGATGGTCCGGTAACGCGTGTAGACCGTTATTTGGAACAATTGACTATCGATACTCTACGTAAAAGCTATAAAAACCACAGCTTCCTTGGTGAAGAGTTCGGTCTGCAAGAAGGTAAAGGTCACGACGCCGACTGGTGTTGGGTGATCGATCCGCTTGATGGGACTTTAAACTTCATTAACGGTTTCCCGCATTTCTGTATTTCTATTGCTGTTCAGCACAAAGGTGTAACTCAACACGGTGTCATTTATGATCCTGTGAAAGACGAGTTATTCTCTGCAAGTCGTGGTCGCGGTGCAATGTTGAACCAACGCCGTATTCGCGTAAATGTCAAAGACAGCCTGCAAAATACTTTCCTTGCCGTAGGTCATGCTTACCGTGCGAAACGTAACGGTGAAGTGATTTCTTATGCGAAAAACCATTTCAATTCATTATTAAACGTGACTGAAGCGGGTGCACAATACCGTCGTGCAGGTTCTGCTGCATTAGATTTGGCTTATGTTGCTGCAGGTCGTTTAGATGGTTATTTTGAACTGGGGCTGAAACCTTGGGATATCGCTGCAGGCGAGTTAATCGTGAAAGAAGCGGGTGGTACTGTAGTGGATGCGCGTGGTGGTGCCGATTCTATGGAAAATGGTCAAGTACTTGCTTGCTCTATGAAAATGCTCAAACCTTTAATGCAAGCTGTTGTTCCAGCTTGGGGTGAAGCAGCCAAGTAAGATCGATTGAATCGAGTGATATGACAAAGAAAAGCTCTCCTTGTGAGGGCTTTTTTTATTCTCGAATTAAATTCATGATTTACTGAAAATACCCGTGGATCAAGGTTTGAGCACATTGTTATTCAGTACGAAAAGGTTACAATATGGATTGTTTGAAAATTAAACAAAATTGAGTTGTAAAATAGGCTGTTACTGAAAAAAACAGTATCTATGCACAATTCGATCGAAAAAAATGATTACTTTTTAAAATGATTCTGTTATTATGCCGCCACGCACTTAAATTTCCGTTCTTTACCTGAACATTATCTTCTAATCATTGTATGCGCGTCCTGTCCATAGAGAGGACATATCCTTCGCGCCCCAATCGCTTAAGCGATTCCTTCAGGTTTGCGGCCGTAATCATGCGTGCGTTATATCCACATCGTCGTTATTCGGATCGCTGCTGAATTCTTATATTTTCAGCTCTAATTGCTGTGCCGCTTTTTGCCGATGTCCATATTGTAATTTATTAAATGGAGCACCCACTTCAGGGTGAATACTCTCTATGAGCAAAACTTTTGCTGATTTTTCCCTCGATGAGTCATTAACACAGGCTCTTGAAGGTTTAGGCTTTACTACGCCAACTCCTGTACAAGAACAAGCGATTCCTGCTGCACTTGAAGGTAAAGACCTTTTAGTATCAAGCCAAACCGGTTCTGGTAAAACTGCTGCATTCTTGCTTCCAACTTTGAATGCGCTTGCAAATCAAGAAACTTTCGTACCGTTTAAAGAGCGTATGAAAGCGGTTACTCAACCATCCATTTTAGTGATTTCTCCTACTCGTGAGTTAGCACAACAAGTATGTCAAGATGCGATTGCACTTGTACGTCACATGAAAGGTGTTCGTGTTGCTGCGATCATGGGTGGTATGCCTTTTGGTAAACAAATCCAGCAGTTAAAAGGCGCACAAGTGGTTGTAGCGACTCCAGGTCGTTTACTTGACTTGGTTAACCGTCGTCAAATCAAACTTGATAAAGTTGACTCATTAATTGTCGATGAAGCTGACCGTATGCTTGACCTGGGTTTCTCTGAAGACCTAGAAGCAATTGGTGACTTGGCTGCAAACCGCAAGCAAACACTTATGTTCTCTGCGACTTTTGCACCACGTATCATTACGCTTGCTGAACGCATGATGAATGATCCAATGCGTATCTCGATCGAAACTGGTCACTCTACAAACACTGACATCACTCAGACTTTGCACTGGACTGATGGCTTTGAACACAAGAAAAAATTACTTACTCACTGGTTAAACGAAGAAGACGTTGATCAAGCAGTAGTATTTGCGTCAACTCAAGAAGATACAGATATGTTGGCTGAAGAACTTGCTGAAGCAGGTTTATCAGTTGTAGCGCTTCATGGTGCTATGCCACAAACTGTTCGTAACCGTCGTTTACGTAGCATCCGTGAAGGTCGTGCAAAAATCCTAGTTGCAACTGACGTGGCTGCTCGTGGTCTTGACGTACCAACAATTTCACACGTAATTAACTTCGGTCTTCCTATGAAGAACGAAGACTATGTACACCGTATTGGTCGTACTGGCCGTGCTGGTCGTACAGGTAAAGCAATTACTCTTGCTACTTACCGTGAACGCGGCAAGATCCGTGCTTTAGAAGACTTCCTAGATGCACGTTTAAATGTATCTGAAATTGAAGGTCTTGAGCCATCTCCACCTCCTGCACGCGGTAGTCGTGATGGCGGTGGTCGTGGTCGTGACGGCGGTGGTCGTGGTCGTGGCGGTTTTGGCGGCGGTCGTGGTCGTGATGGCGGTGGCCGTAGTCGTTTTGAAGGCGAAAGCAACTTCAAACGTCGTGAAAGCGGTGATGATCGTCCACGTCGTAGCTACGATGACAAACCACGTGGCGAACGTCCAGCATTTGGTGGAGAAGATCGTCCACGTCGTGACTTCGGTGATCGTCCAGCTCCACGTCGTGAAGGTGGTTATGGCGACCGTCCACAACGCTCTTTTGATGACCGTCCTAAACGTGATTTCGGTGATCGTCCAGCTCCACGTCGTGAAGGTGGTTTTGGCGACCGTCCACAACGTTCTTTCGATGATCGTCCACAACGTGATTTCGGTGATCGTCCACAACGTGATTTCGGTGATCGTCCAGCTCCACGTCGTGAAGGTGGTTATGGTGATCGTCCGCAACGCAGCTTTGGTGACAAACCGCGTTCTAACGATGACAACCGTGGTAACCGCGTAGATTATAAACCAGCTCGTGAAGGCGCAGATCGTCCACGTCGCGAATTTACTGGTGACCGTCCACAACGCAGCTTCGGCGACCGTCCTAAGCGTGATTTTGGCGACCGTCCGCAACGTAACTTTGGTGAAGATCGTCCTAAACGCAGTTTTGGTGAAGATCGCCCACGTCGTAAATTTAACGACTAAAAACGTTAGATTTTGATAGTAAAAAACCGGTGGAAACACCGGTTTTTTTATGAGACTAATCTTTGACCTTATTGAATAAAAATGTATACTAAGTCATATTTTATTTTCATTCTGTTAAATATGAATAATGAATCTAATCATTATGTATGGAATTTTAATCAAGAGGTGATTATGCCTTATATTGGTTTAATTTTATTACTATGCAATATTGCATACTATATCTATAATTCTTTTCAATAACTCAGCATCCTGCTGGGTAAAATAGCTGCACTACAATTAAAAAATAAAAATTATGGTAAATTGGTTGCTTTTTATCTAAAGGTAACATTTTAAACCCGAATCCTTTATAGTATGCATGCTGAAAAAATGCAGGAAAACCCTCAGCTATGAATAATCAAATACCTCAGCAAGCTCAATCTTGGATTGAAGTCCATGACTTGAGCTTTAAACGAGGGAAACGTGTCATTTTCGATAATGTCAGTTTAAAAATTCGACGTGGTCAGATTACTGCGATTATGGGGCCTTCAGGTACCGGTAAAACTACTTTGCTCCGTCTGATTGGTGGTCAGTTGATGCCTGAACACGGTAAAATTCTGTTAGATGGCCAAAATATTGCAGATATGTCACGTCAGGAATTATTTGCTGCACGTGCCCGTATGGGCATGCTGTTCCAAAGCGGTGCCCTGTTTACCGATATGAGTGTCTATGAAAATGTGGCTTTTCCTTTACGTGCGCATACTCAACTTTCTGAACATCTGATTGCTGAGCTGGTAGCACTTAAACTGGAGGCGGTGGGCTTACGCGGTACTGAAAAGTTGATGCCTGCAGAATTGTCTGGCGGGATGAATCGTCGTGTGGCTTTGGCCCGTGCGATTGCGCTAGATCCGGAACTGATCATGTACGATGAACCTTTTGCCGGCCAAGACCCGATTGTAAAAGGGGTACTTGCCCGTTTAATTCGTACCTTGCGTGAAGCACTGGATTTAACCACGATTATTGTGTCGCACGATGTGGGAGAAACCTTATCCATTGCCGATTACATTTATATTATTGCGGAAGGGGTTATTCAGGGCGAGGGCACGCCGGCTGAATTAATGCAGCATGAATCGGCATTTGTCCGTCAGTTCTTAACCGGGGCTGCTGAAGGTCCTGTCGATTATCAGTTTAGTCATAAGGCTTATTTAAGTGATGAGGTGCGTTCATGAATGCTATTACCTCATTAGGTAGACGCGTCATTGAACGTGTTCAGGGTATAGGTGTGGCAACCCAGATGTTGCTGCAAATCCTGTTTTCCATGCCGACCTGGCTCGGGGTCAAACTGTTTCTTTATCAAATGTACCGTATTGGTGTGATGTCTTTATTGATTATTGCCGTATCGGGTTTGTTCATTGGTTTAGTACTTGGTTTACAAGGCTATTCCATTTTGGTCAATATCGGCTCGGAAGCCATGCTTGGCACAATGGTGTCTTTAACCCTGTTAAGAGAGTTGGCTCCTGTCGTGGCGGCATTATTGTTTGCAGGGCGTGCCGGTTCGGCTTTAACGGCTGAAATAGGCTTGATGAAAGCCACAGAGCAGCTGGCCAGTATGGAAATGATTGGGGTCGATCCGCTGAAACGTATCGTTTCTCCTCGTTTATGGGCCGGTATTGTTAGTCTGCCGATGTTATCAATCATTTTTGGTGCCATTGGTATCATGGGCGGTAAAATGGTTGGGGTCGATTTTTTAGGGGTAGATGAAGGTTCCTTCTGGAGCGGGATGCAAAATAGCGTGCAGTTCTATAAAGATATTTTCAACGGCACCATTATTAAAAGCTTGGTTTTTGCATTAATTTGCACATGGATTGCGGTATATCAGGGCTATGCCTGTGTGCCAACGTCGGAAGGAATTGCAACATCGACTACGCGAACAGTAGTGTATTCCTCATTGTGTGTTTTGGGTTCTGATTTTGTGTTGACTGCGGTCATGTTTGGAGGTGTTTAATGAAATCACGTGCAAGTGAGCTGGCCGTAGGTATTTTTGTCATTCTTACAGGTATTGCCTTATTTTTCTTGGCTATGAAAGTGAGTGGCTTGGTGGGAACAAACCTGCGTGACAGCTACAACATGACCGCAAGTTTTGACAATGTGAATGGCCTAAAACCGCGTGCCAAAGTCACCATGAGTGGCGTGACCATTGGTCGTGTCACGGATATTACCCTTGATCCGGTATCACGTTTGGCAACGGTGTATTTTGAGCTGGATGGCAAGTTAACGTCTTTCAATAAAGAACAGCTGAAAAAGGTTAAAGCCAATGCTTTGGAAGAATTGCGCTATAGCACAGAATACAGTGAAGCAGCTCCTGTGAAACAAAAAGAAATGGAAAAGCAACTGGCTGATAACATGAACTCCATCACTAGTATCGATGAAGATGCTTATATTATGGTTGCAACCAATGGTTTATTGGGCGAAAAATATTTGAAAGTTGTTCCAGGTGGTGGCCTGAACTATATCAAGCGTGGTGAAAGCATTGCCAATACCCAAGGTACGATGGATCTTGAAGATTTAATCAGTAAATTTATTACTGGTGGTGCAGGCAAGTCATCAGCTAAGGCGGTAGAAGAAAAAACATCAACTGAATCAACAGAAGATGCGCAAACTTCATTTGTTGAATAATTTTGAGAGGAGAATTTCGTGAATACCTTACTTAAACATGCACTTAGCATAAGTGTTTTATCAACAATGATCGCAAGTACTGCATTTGCAGCACCGACTGAAACGCCACCGGCTTTTGTTAAAAAAGTAGCAGATGGTCTGGTTGCTCGTTTAAAAGCGGATCAAGGAAAATTGCAAAACAATCCTGCTGCGGTGAAAGCGATTGTGCGTCAAAATCTTGATCCTTATATTGATTCACAAGCCTTTACCCGTCTGGTCATGGGAACCTATGCCACCAATCAGTACAGTACGGCTGCTCAGCGTGCCAAGTTTGAACACAATTTTCGTGAAACTTTAATCGAAAATTACGGTACAGCTTTTGTTAAATATACCAACCAGACTTATAGCCTGCGTCCATATAAAGAAACAAATAGCAAAAATCCTGTGGTCACGATTGACTTCAACAACAAAGGTGAAAAAACCCCTGTATCTTTCCAGTTGGTGGATAAAGGCAATCAATGGAAAGTACGTAATATCAATGTGGCTGGTATTGATTTAGGTTTACAGTTCCGTAATCAGTTTGCTGCAACGGTAAAACGTAATGGTGGCAATATCGATAAAGCTATTGCGAACTTTGAACCCGATGCATCTGTAGATAAAAAATAACCGGGAAGGGTGTTCAGTGATTCAATTCATTCATCAGGAATTGCAGGTTTCCGGCAAAATAGATTATGCCAATGCAGAGGACTATTACCAGCAAGGTTTAAAACTGATTCAATCGCAGCATCAGTTTCCTGTGGTAGTCAATCTGGCACAGCTGGAACAGGGCAGTACGCTGGCACTGGCAGTACTGGTGCGCTGGTTACGTCAGACCCCGAAAGCTCAGGGTCTGCAATTTAAAGCAGTGCCTGAGAAAATGATGAAAATCATTCAGGCCTGTCATTTGCAAGATGATCTGCAGCTGATTGGCTAAACCAATAAAAAAGCACCGGAAGGTGCTTTTTTATATCCATAGCTTACATACTTCTCACTTTTCCTAAGGCGTGGAAATAGAAGACAACCATCAAAATAAGTGCATTTCTTGCGCTTCGCTTTGAAGCAGTGCTTCAAAGCTTGCTCAAATCCATTTTTTCCAACGGAAATAGATCAGCGGTCCAATAAAGAAGGCCACTAAAATAATGCCGACCATAATAAAACTGGTCGCTCCTCGGGCAAATGGCAGCACATCGGTATTCATGCCATAGATACTGGCAACCAGCATCGGTGGTGCGAGCATGCTTGGCAAGATCGAGAAGCGACGGATGGTATCGTTCTGTTCGGTATTAATGAATCCGGAGGTGGTGTCGAGTAAAAATCGAACCTTCTGGAACAGAAAGGCATCATGTTCTACCAGAGATCGCACATCTTCACTGAGTTCTCGAATATCGGCATCATAAATATGACTGCCTAAAGCACGCGGACGCGACAAGAAAGTCAGTACCCGACGTAAATCGATTAAACACAACTGTGCCTTTCCGAGCATATCTTCCAATTGTGCCAGACGGGTAATCATGTCATCCAGATCGAGAATTTGTTCACGATGGCGGTTGTTCAACACTTCTGTGGAATATTTTTCCAGGTCTTTGTGGATATCTTCCAGGATATCCGCAAGTTCATCCAGTTTGGCTTCCAGTAAACCGAGCAAAACCCAGGTCGGGTCTTTGTAGTCAATTTCATAGTCGTTACGACGGGCACGGGCACGGAAAGCACGAAAGGCCACCAGTTTTTCACCGCGCAGGGTAAACAGGTGTTGTTTATGCAGAATAAAAGCCACCGTTTGCACGGTTGCTAAAATGCTCGAGTTGTCATCGGTTTCGCCATCGACCTGAAAATTTTTATTTTTCGTCAAAAAATAGGTACTGATATGTAAAATACCGTCATCATCACGGTAGAATCGTGCCGATGAAGAAATATCCTCCAAGGATTTTAGCGTCGGTAAATTTTGCTCATAAGCATCTAAGACCCATTGTTGTTCTTCTTGTGATGGGGCAATGAGATCGATCCACACTAAATCCGGGTGGAGATCAAAACCACCATTGATGGTGGCATCTTCCAAACTACCGCGCTCTGTGGCGTAAAAGGCTTCAAGCATGCTGTCTTTTCCCTGCGCAGTATAGGTGAATTGATGGGTGTATTTTAGACAAGGAATTGAATAAAAACACTGATTCAATCGCTTTTTTATTAAAAAATCTCCTGAAAATTTACTTTATTAATATGACATCTGCAAAACAGGCTGAAACAATGACGAAATCGATCGCAATTTTTTGTGGCTCAGCTTTAGGCACCGACTCGATTTTTTTAGATACCGCGCAAAAAATGGGGCGAACCATCGCCCAGCAAGGGAAAACCCTGGTTTATGGGGGTGGACGTTCAGGTCTGATGGGGGTGGTGGCCGATAGTGCTTTACAGGCAGGTGGCAAAGTCATTGGGGTAATCCCAAGGGTATTAGTGGATCATGAGCTGGCTCATCCGCATTTAACCGAATTGCATGTGGTTGCGAATATGCATGAACGCAAAACCAGGATGTCGGAACTTTCTGATGCCTTTATTGCCTTACCGGGCGGTTCAGGTACGCTGGAAGAGATTTTTGAGCAATGGACCTGGTCACAGCTCGGTATTCATTTAAAGCCCTGTGCATTTTTAAATGTGGCCGGATTTTACGATGATTTGCTGAAATTTATTCAGTTGACCACAGTAAAAGGTTTTACCCAGCCACGTTTTGCAGACAGTATGATTGCTTCGGATTCCATTGAAGAGATTTTGCAACAATTTGACGCTTTTCGAGCGCCACAACCGAAATGGGGAATGGTGGTGGATCAGGAAGTCTTGGTGAAACATGCATGAAAATCATTACTGTCGCAGCGGCCATTATTTTAAATGATCAACAACAACTTTTAGTGGTGCATAAACGTAATACTTCCTGCTTTATGCAGGTAGGGGGCAAGCTGGAACCGAATGAGCCACCTGAAGACACCATGCTGCGTGAAATTCAGGAAGAAATAGGCTGTCGGGCCTCGATTGAGCAATTCATCGGTCGTTTTGAAACTGCAACTGCCAATGAGCCGGATCATCAGCTGGTGAGTTATCTATATTATGTGACTTTAGATCACGCACCGAAAATTGCAGCTGAAATTGCCGAGATGAGGTGGGTAAGTCTGGATGATCAGAGTACACCACTTGCACCACTGAGTACGCAAATTGTGATGCCTTGGATAAAGCAGTTTTTAACAGGCAAAGCCATTATTTCCTGATCAGGACAACGACTTTCTGACTTATATCTGCCTCCTGTATTATGCCTGCATAGCTCAAGCTAAAATCGGGATCTGGGATATGTCTTCTTGGTTTTATGGCTCTGCACTGGCTATACAGGCAGCATAGATTTGCTGACAGCCTAATTCGTCTAACTTGGTTTTTAAGGCATGTAGTGAACTGCCAGTCGTAACTACATCATCCAGCATCAGCACTTTGCGGTAACGAATTTTAGGCCGTGCTGCAATCACAAATTGTTGCTCGATCTGGTCAAGGCGTTCTATCCGGCTCATGCCTTTTTGCGAATGTTGGGCCAGCCGGGACACCGGTTGCCAGACTGGAATATTCAGCTGTTTTGCCAAGAGTTTCGCAACTACCAATGACTGGTTATAGCCACGTTCTGCCAAACGCTGATGGGAAATGGGCATCGGGACAATCGCTTGGATTTTGGGAAGTTTGAGACCAATGAGTGAGCCAGCAAGCAGGTTTTGAAAGTGCAGCTGTTGTTCATATTTGAATTTTTGAATGATGCGATCCATCGGATAGTCATAATGACAGGCGACCTGAATATTCATTTCTTGTCTTTGAACCACATTTTTAAACCACGGTAATTTCTGCCAGCAATCTGTACAGACTGAATGATGCCGTTGATGGTCTATGCCACAGAGTACGCAAGGGGAAAAACGTTGGATGGCTTTGTGCATGAATGGTTGAATAAATTGCAGCATATTTTCTTCTTCTTTTTATTGAATATTAATTTTGCATAGCAGGTATTTAAGTGCGGCAGTGGCAGCATCCATGCTGCTCACGGCATAATCAATAACTGACTGAGCCTGTTTTTAAAATTATTTTTTACACATAGGCATAGCGCGGTGCTTCAGGCAGCCAGCGTTTTAATAAGGCATTGGCATTTCCCGGATAATCTTTGAGTATTTGCTGGGCGACGTAGTGTGCCTGATTGAGTAAATGATCATCGCGTTCCAGTTTGGCCACGCGAAAGCCCATATCCCCAGTTTGTTTGGTGCCTAGCAACTCACCTGGACCACGAATTTCCAGATCCTTTTCGGCAATGATAAAACCGTCATTGGTTTCACGCATGATGCGCAGCCGTTCCTGTCCATTTTGCGACAATGGATTTTTATACAGCAGGGCGCAGAAACTGGCGGTTGCTCCACGACCAACCCGTCCACGCAGTTGATGTAACTGCGAAAGTCCTAAGCGTTCGGCATTTTCAATTACCATGATGGATGCATTCGGCACATCGACACCGACTTCAATCACTGTGGTGGCAATCAACAACTGTAGTTGATTGTCTTTAAATTGCTGCATCACCGACTGTTTTTCATCGGCTTTCATTTTGCCGTGTACCAAGCCAATATTCAGATGTGGAAAGCGCTGTTTAATTTCCTGAAAAGTCGCTTCAGCAGCCTGTGCATCCAGGGTTTCCGATTGTTCCACCAGGGTGCAGACCCAGTAAGCCTGTTTGCCTTCAGCGCAGTTGGTCGTAATACGCTGAAGCACTTCTTCGCGGCGATCTAAAGGAATGGTGACGGTTTGAATCGGGGTACGACCTGGCGGCAGTTCATCAATCACCGAAGTATCCAGATCACCATAAGCCGACATCGCCAGCGTACGTGGAATAGGGGTCGCGGTCATCACAAGTTGATGCGGTGTCATGTTGTTGGCACCTTTATTACGAAGTGCCAGTCGTTGATCGACCCCAAAGCGATGCTGTTCATCAATAATCACCAGGCCGAGTTTGGCAAATTCAACATTTTCCTGAAACAGGGCATGAGTACCGATCACTAAATTTGCGGTGCCTTGTTTAATTGTTTGTTCTGCTGCTGTGCGCGCTTTGCCTTTTTGTTTGCCTGAAAGCCAAGAAACATTCAATCCCAGCGGTTCAAACCATTTTTTAAAATTCAAATAATGCTGTTCAGCCAAAATTTCTGTCGGTGCCATCAGTGCTACTTGCCAACCTTCTTCTAAAGCATGACAGGCCGCAACCCCGGCGACCAGCGTTTTACCTGCACCGACATCGCCCTGAACCAGACGCAGCATCGGCTTGTTTTGTTTTAAGTCCTGCACAATTTCTTTGGAGACCCGTTTTTGCGCACCTGTTAGGCTAAAGGGTAAACCCTCCAAGAGTTGCTTGGCAAAGTTTTTACTCGGTGAAAATGAAGGTGCGTCAATCTGCTGGATATAAGCACGACGTGCAAGCAGACTAATTTGATGGGCAACCAGTTCTTCAAAAATCAGCCGCTGCTGGGCAGGATGTGAGCCTTGAGCCAGCTGTAGCATATTGGCATTCAGTGGCGGTTCATGAATATATTCCAGTGCCTGCTTGAGCGCATAACCATTGGTGAATTTTTCCGGCAATAATTCGGGCAGGTCATCACTGTGCTGTTTCAATGCCTGTCTGACATATTCACGCAGTTTGGGCTGGGTTAGGCCATCGGTTGCAGGATAAATCGCGGTGAGCTGGGTTTTCGGCAACGGAGTATGTTCAGTAATCAGCTGAATTTCAGGATGATACAGTTCCAGACCACGTGCACCCACGCGAACTTCACCAAAAATGCGCAAGCGATTACCTACTTTTGCACGGTCAGTCAGGGCTTTATAGACATGGTAAAAACGTAAGGTGACTTTGCCAAAATCATCCTGTAGCTGGATCGCCATGGATTTACGCTTACCTGGCGGAAAATCTACCCCTTTAACGATTCCTTCCAGCAAATAGCTACGCCCCACGGACAATTGGTTCATGGGGATGATCGTGCTACGATCTTCATAATCACGAGGCAGATGAAACAGCAAATCATCTGTGCTAAAGATATTCAGTTTTTCCAGTAATGCAGCAGAGGCAGTTCCTACCCCTTGCAATTGATGGACTGCAGCCATGTCCCCTCAACTTGAGTTAATTCATCAGGTGCTTAATGCATATATTATTTATAGGTTATGGTAAAACATCTACCCGGGTTGCTAAACAATTATTTCAGCAAGGGCACCAAATTACCACAATCAGCCAAAGTCCGAAAACTGATGTCTATGCAAATCATCTGATTCAGGATGTACATCAGCTTAATTTAACTCAGATCAAGCTCATAGATTGGGTCTATATTTTGTTGTCGCCATCACAAAGCACAATAGAAGGCTATCAACAGACTTATGTTGATACAGTTGTTCCAATTACCAATGCTTTAAAACAGCATCCGGTGCAAAAGATTGTTGTAGTGTCCTCGACCCGGGTCTATGGTGAAAATGCTGGTGAGTGCATTGATGATGAATCTGCTATTCGTCCTGTGGATGAGCAGGGCCGATTACTCTGGGAAATGGAGCAGCTCTATCAGCAGGCATTTCCAGAGCGCTGTGTGGTGATTCGCCCTACAGGGATTTATGGCACGTCTGTGGCGAGAATGATCAAGCTGGCTGAGAGCACAAAAACCTATGCCAATATGCATTGGTCAAACCGAATTCATATCGATGATCTGGCACGCTTCCTTGCGCAATTGATTCACGTGGAACATCCGGAAAAATCTTATATTGTCACGAATAATCAACCGATTGCTCTGCATGAAATCATTCTATGGTTTCAACGGCAGTTGAATTTACCTGAACTGGTTTTACAAAGCCAAAAACAAACGGGCAAGCGGATTTATGTAACTCGGATGAAGGAAATGGGCTTTCAGTTAGAACATGAGGATTGTTTTAGGGATTATGAAAAGTCATTGGAATAACGATTAAAAATCAAAGCGTATACTATAATTAGCTTAAACCTATTTAATAGTGTTTTATAAAATTAAAAAAATAAGGATTTAAAATGACAGGTTTTGTTGCGAGGACATTAGTACATACAGATAAAGGACTAGTGCCGATTCAGGAGATAAAAGTTGGTGATATTGTTTTATCTCGCCCTGAATGGGGTGGAAAAGATGCACTGATAGATTATAAATGTGTCACTAGAGCTTTTTGTTCGGGGGAAGAGTTAATATATAGATTAGTGCTCTGGGATTCTGATGTCGAGTATATTCAGGGTGCGAAGCTTAAAGTTAAAGTTCTATTTGTTTCTGAAAACCACCTAATATGGGTTGAAAGCGATAAAGATTGGGTTCCAACTTATATGTTGGATGCTTGTAATGGTGAGGCGCTATTTTCTTATAATTTTAACAAGCTTTTTGCAACAGTATCTGTTTATCCTGTTCTTAAAGTTGACAAATATCATATTAATTCAAATAAAGAATCCCTAATAGATTTAAGTAAGGTTGGTTTTTGTTGTGTAGATAAGCAACGAGAGACAGATATGATAATTCTTAACCGCATTGAAGGAATACAGGTATTTTCAGACAGTTGCTGGCAAAATTATTATGATTTTAGTTATGAGTATTCAGTAATTCCACGAAAAGATATTGATTATTTAAATAGTTTGGATTTATCTAGTAATGGAATTTTGAGTGCCAATGTTTACAATTTAGAAGTACAAGACTTTCATACTTATTTTATAGGTGAAGATGGAATTTGGGTACATCAGTAAAAATAATAAATCGGTAAAGGCAATTCTTTAAGAGACCTCTCTCTAGCCCTCTCCTGAGCTAGATCTAAAGCAGTGCTTTATCTCTAGCTCAGGAGAGGGAATACTTAAGGCCCTTATTTCTTCTTCCGCTTCAAACGACGTTTTGCCTGCTGTGCCGCAACGGCATCCAAAGCTTCTTTCAGCTCTTCATCACTGAAGGTGGTAATGTGCTGAAGCATTTGCAAGGTCACATCATCCAGCACCAGGTTGGCATACTGAGCCACGTTCTGGAAGTTCTCATCAAACACAATGGCGTTATCTTCATTGTTACGAATATAACCCTGTTGCGTCAGAACCTTAATAAAACTCTGGAACAGCGATTTATCAAAGAACTCCGGTGAATTGAACTCATACAGTACCGACAGACGCTGACCCACCAGATGACTGAGCTCTTCCACCTGACGGGTAGAAATATTGCCTGAACCGCGCTGGGTAATTAAAGCCAGCGTCATGTAATAACGTTCCAGACTTTGCATCACAGGAGCAGCAAGCACCACCAGCTGGTTATGATCTTCCGAATTTGGTGCAGGGGAAAGCAGGTTGCCCTCATTATCTTCAGAAATCAATTTGGCCTGAATCAGCGCTTCTGCATAGGCACAGATTTGATCTTTCAGTTCTTCATCATTCCATTTCAGGAACAATTCCGCTTTCAGGAATGGATAAAGCGTGCGGATAACATTAATTAAATCACCACGGCGGATCGAACCGTTATGTTCTACCAGTGCAGCAATCAGTGACGGCAAGACAAATGCATGCAGAATATTGTTGCGGAAGTAGGTCAGCAATACCGCCTGATTGTCTTCAATGGCAATGATATCACCTAGGACATGTTTAACCCGTTTAATCAGTTTCAGTTTTAAACCGTAGGCAATGATTTCCTTGCCTGAAAGCGGGGTAACCTGAGTACGCGAATCATAAGGCAATGCAGTCAATAGTTTACGGTAGGCATCCAGCTGCTTGATGCAGATCTCTTCATCTAGGGTATGTTTCGGGGTTGCTAACAGGATCAGAGAAAGTAACGATACCGGATTGATTACCACGGCACGGTTAATATTTTCCAAAATCGCATGTGCCGAGCTGTTGACTGCATCCGAAACTTCTTGAGGGATCGGGTCATCATTTTTGGCAATTTTAATATTGTCTGCACCATGCTGTTTCAGCATGTCATCCAGGAAAACCGGTTCACCAAAGTTCACATGCACTTGACCGAAGATGCGTTCGATTTTGCGCAGGGTTTTCATAATGCCCATGATGGATTCCGATTCTTTATCTTTACCATTCATTTCACCGACATAGGTGGCACCTTCCATCAGGCGTTCATAGCCAATATAGGTCGGTACAAATACGATCGGTTTAGAACGGCCACGTAAATGCCCGTGCACGGTCATGGCCAGCATACCGGTTTTGGCTGGCAGCAAGCGTCCTGTACGTGAACGGCCACCTTCAATAAAATATTCCAGTGGTGTATTACGGGAAAGAATGTTGAAAAGATATTCTTTAAATACAGTGGTATATAGACCATTACCACGGAAAGTACGGCGAATAAAAAATGCACCGCCACCACGCAATAATTGACCCACAAAAGGCATGTTTAGGTTATCGCCCGCAGCAATGTACGGCACCATCATGCCACGTTTATAAATCACATAAGACAGTAATAAATAGTCGATGTGACTGCGGTGACAGGGGGTGTAGATAATCTCGTAGTCTTTGGCCAGTTCACGCACGGTACTGAAATTATGCACCTCTACGCCGTCATAAAGCTGGGTCCATAAACGGGTAAGCGCCATGTCGGCAAAACGCACGGCTGAATGCGAATAGTCAGATACGATCTCGTTTAAATAGCCAATGGCACGACGTTCAGCTTCAATCATGCTAATTTTGCCACGGATACTTTCACGACGGATGGCATCCTGAACATCACTGGCCTTGATCAGTGAATGCACCACGTTGCGACGGTCTGAAAGATCTGGGCCCAGTACCACTTCACGTTGACCATCTAAATAGTTGTTTAAGGTATTGAGAATATAAGTCGCAGGAGACAGGTTCGGATGGGTCTGTTGGGAAAATTCGATCAGTTGACGCAAAGACTGGCCCTGATGGAATTCCAGATAAGACTGACGACCATGCAAACCAATATTCACCAGCTGTTTGACCGTACCTGGTGTTGCCCAGGTGTCGGTAAAGAGCAGTTTCAGCCAGGAATCTTCTTTGTCTGGCGAACGCCCCCAGAGTACGGTGACCGGAATCAGTTCAATATCAACCTGAGGATGATGTTCCAGAATGTCGATCAGGCGCAATAACCGTGGTGGAAAGGCATGTGGCGGAGGGTTGAGCAGGTTGTTTTCATCATGATGCTGCAAGAACAGCACCGATGCTTTTTCCTTGTGGTCACCTACCACCAATGGATTTAATGCCGGTGACAGTTTAAGACGACGGGTTTCACCATCGACAATCAGCGCATTACTGCGCGAGTAATTTTGTAGCACATAGCACACCACTTTTTGCTGAACGGGGTGCTCTGTCTGGGAATTTGCTTCTGTAGTTGTCGGTTCAGTAGGAACCTCACCAAGAACATGTGGGGTTACCACCAGGTCAAGCAGCTTACTGGAAAGCTGACGATAGATTTGACCAAAGCCACTCTTGGACATACATACTCCTACTTAAATGACCGAAACCACAGATTTTCTGAGGGGAAATAGTTTTGCATCATTGTAATTTAAAACAATATGTCATTTTCTGACAAAATGCATATTGAGTGTTAAATTTTATCGTTAAAAATCGTATTTTTAGCGAATATTCCGCACAAATAGCGTGACAGGCCAGTCAGTCTAACTCTAGGGATTTAGTCTGGATTTGTGGCAGAATAGGGTGAATAGCTTAGCTGATTGCTTGAAATTTTTCGCCTACATTTTAGGTATCCTCCCATTAAAAAATAGGTCGCTTATGAATGCCTTAACCCAAGAACTGGTTGAATTACTGAGCCTGGAAAAAATTGAAGAAAATATTTACCGAGGGCAAAGCCGTAATCTGGTGGGCAAGCGCGTCTTTGGTGGACAGGTGCTGGGGCAGGCATTACGCGCAGCATCCTATACGGCGGATCGTCCTGCACATTCATTGCATGCCTACTTTTTATATGGTGGAGATGTCAACGCACCGATTATTTATAAAGTAGACCATCTACGGGATGGTAAGAGCTTTGTCAGCCGACAGGTGCGTGCCATTCAGCATGGACGCACCATTTTTACCGCCATGGTTTCATTTGCAAGTCCGGAAGAAGGCTTAAATTATCAAATCTCGGAGCCGGAATATCCTGCCGTTGAAGATTTAAAAAATGAAGCTGAATTAAAGACACAGCTGGTCGAATTCGTGCCGGAAAATGTGCGTGCCAGTTTTATGCGTGACCGTCATGTGGAAATTCGTCCAGTCAATCCACAAAATCCGTTCCAGCCACAGCCTGAAGCTCCATCATACGCTCACTATATCCGCACCCATGGTCAGATTGCCCAGAAGGTCGATGAAATTTCATTGCATCAGGCCATTGCTGCTTTCTACTCGGACTTTACCTTAATGACCACGGCTTTACGTCCACACGGTTTAAGTTATATTTCCCCAAGTCTGCAATGTGCCAGCATTGACCATGCCATGTATTTCCATAAGCCATTCCGTGTTGATGAGTGGATGCTCTATGATATGGAAGCCACCATTAGTGCCAGTTCGCGCGGACTGAATTTCGGCCGCATGTGGCAAAATGGTGAACTGGTGTGTAGCACGACACAGGAAGGTTTGATTCGCTTGCGTGAAATTGAAACCCAATAAGGACTGCAATGTCATAAAAAAACCGGAGCTGCTGTCCGGTTTTTTATGCTTGTCTTGGTCATTGTGATTTAGTGGCAGCGAGGGATATCTTCGGAGATGTCTTTATGGCAGCCATGGTCTGGATGGGCAAATGCCACGCTGATATTCAGAAGCAGTGCAGTCATGAGCATGATTTTTTTCATATCGATTCTCTTTTAATTATTGGCTGGATGAGTATTTATCAATAAGCAGATTTTATGCCATCAGTTTAGCGCAGTGTTGATGATTCAGATAAAGTGAGCCACTGGCTTTAATCTATTTATGCTGAGCTTGTGACAAAAAATTCCTCGATTCTAAAAATAGGCCATGGCATAGTGCCAGTCAGGACTTAATGATAAAAAGCATGTTGTGATGAGCTTAAATACACAAATATTGATTGCTGCAATTTTAGGGGTAGCATTTGGGTTTCTGTTAAATCTGTTTCCTGATAGCCAGTTTTTTAATCTCAGTCTTTATGGTTTGGGGTTGGCCAGTAGCATTTTTATTGGTTTGTTGAAAATGCTGCTGATTCCGCTGATTTTCAGTTCAATTGTGGTTGGTGTTTCGAATTTGCAGGCCGGTGGACAACTGGGGCGGGTCTGGAAAATCACCCTACTGTGCTGTGTCACCACCACCACTTTGGCGCTCATTTTAGGCTTGAGCTGTGCCCATCTGTTTAATGTGGGCAAGGGCGTGGATATCGTGATGTTTCAGGATGCCATGAGCAGCCATCAAACGCCCGATACCTTAACGCCGTCTTCCTTCTTCACCAATTTTATTCAGAACACCCTGATTAATCCCTTTAAAGCTTTTGCAGAAGGCAATGTGTTGGCTGTAGTGGTGTTTGCCCTGTTTATTGGCGTGGCGCTGGTCAAAGGCGGAGATAATTTCCGCAGTGTACGTAAATTAAGCCTGCAATTTTTTGACATCATGATGCTGATGATTAGCTGGGTCATGAAGCTGGCACCGCTTGGTATTTTTGCCTTGCTGGCAAAACTGATTTCAACTGAAGATATTTCGGTGTTAAGCCGTCTGGCCGAGTTTGCCGCCGTGGTGACTGGAACCACCATTTTTCATGGTGCAGTAGTATTGCCTTTGTTGCTATGGATTTTTGGCAAGATGAGTCCAATTACGTTCTTTAAAGGTACACGGGCTGCGCTGATTACCGCATTTGCCACCAGTTCCAGTTCGGCCACTATGCCACTGTCGATGAAATGCGCGCAGGAAAATTTAAAGGTACGTCCCCAAACAGCAGGTTTTGTAATTCCATTGGGCACCCAGCTGAATATGGATGGTACGGCGTTGTATGAAGCTGCGGCAGCACTTTTTATTGCCAACCTGATGGGGCTGGATTTGAGTATCGGTCAGCAACTGATTGTCTGCGCAACTGCCATGATCGCTTCCTTGGGGGCACCGGGTATTCCAAGTGCAGGCATGGTCACCATGATTATGGTATTGCAATCGGTCGGTTTACCAGCAGAAGCAATTGCGATTTTACTGCCGATCGACCGTTTGCTGGATACCGTGCGTACCGTGGTCAATGTTCAGGGCGATATGATGATTAGTGTGGTGGTCGATCGTTATACCCGTGAACCGCAAGTCGATTAATCCATTTCCCAGCTGGGATTAAACACGATTTCCCAGATATGGCCATCTGGATCCTGAAAATAACCGGCATAGCCGCCGTAAAAGGTGGCTTGTGCGGGTTTAATGATTTTGGCACCAGCATGTGCTGCCTGAGCCATGACCTGATCCACTTCCAGTGGGCTATAGACATTTTGTCCTAAAGTCATTTGAGTGGGACACATCGGCGTGAGCTCTAGTTCGGTATCCTGTTGAATACTGTTTTGTGGCCATAATGCCAGTTTCAGACCGGACTGTAATTCAATAAATGCCACTGCACCATATTCAAATTCCCGCCCCATGATTCCTTCACAGTGTAGGCCCAAGCCGTCGCGATAAAAATGTAAAGATGCTTCCAGGTCGTGCACCCCCAGTGTAATGACTGAAATCCGTGCTTGCATACAGTTATCCTTATTGTTGTTTTCTTGGACTTTTATCTTAGAACAAATAAAAAGCAGGGCATAAAGCCCTACTGTGGTTAAATTGTATATATGAATTTAAGTATCAACTGAATGATCAAAAGGACTAGGCTACTTTCAGTTTGGCTGCGCGTTTGGCAGCAGGGGAGCGATTCAGGTAAGCAAGGGCATCTTCAGTTTTGGCTTCATGCAGTGGATCGTACCATGGCATCAAATAGCCCAGTTGTTGTGAAACCAGCCAGAATGGACTGGGCATTAAATTGTTGTCACACTGTGCAATGGCATACCATTCGCGCCAGATCCACGGTTTGTAAACGGCAGGACGGATAGACTGAAAACGTGGATCCTGCTTAAGCAGATGAGCAGTCCCATCGACCCACAAGCCAATCACCGCCACAATTACAATCATGCTTAAATAATAACGGGCAATATAACCACCACCTAAATGACGATACAAATCAAAGGCTACGGTACGGTGTTCAATTTCTTCTGCACCGTGCCATTTGATCAGATCCAGCATGGCCGGATCGGCACCCAGTTTTTCCCATTCCTGATTATACAGGGCATATTTTCCCAGTACGCAGGTCATGTGTTCCACGGTGGCAATAATGCCGAGGCGGAATAAGTCCCATTGATGTTCAAGCAATTTAGGCACTTTTAAACCCAAAGGCTGATCCGCAAGTAATTTAGTAAACAGGAAATTCATCACATCCAGATTACGTTGGATATCAATGTTGCGTGCAGTTAGATATTCTGTGTTGGCTGAGTTGTGTGCCTGAGCATGCATGGCTTCCTGACGGACAAAGGCTTGTACATCCTGTTTCAGTTTTTCATCCTGAATCTGCGGCAAAACCTTGTTATATAAACGACAGAACCAGAATTCGCCGGCTGGCAAAATCATATTGATTTCATTAATGAAATAGCTGACATAGGGCTGCTGGGGAATCCAGTCAATCGGGGTGTCCTGCCACTCGAATTTTACTTTACGCGGGTGAATATGATAGGCAATGGATGAGCCGAGTTTGGAATTTCTTAAACGGGAGAGAAGTTTCATCATACTGTCCTTATTGTTTTAGCGTGCAGTGCTGCACTTGAGCTCAAGGTCAGTATGAAAAAAATGTCCCGCATTGTGATTAGCAATACAGGACACTGGAATATCAATTGATGATGATTTTTGTCGGACAATTTGGCTCAATCAGATCCTGTCAATCAGCTTGTCGACTTGCATCGGTGGCATCTTCGGCAATTTCAGTTTCACACTCTTCCTCTATTGCATCTAAAGATTCGAGTGGTTCATCCAGATCATTGAGTTCATCAGCAGTGGCTTCAGGGATGCTGTCCAAATCGAACTGGGTGGATTGCTCAAGGGTAAAGTTCAAACGGCCACCCATCACACTGGCCAGTTCTTCTAGGCCTTGCTTGTTAAGTGACGAGAACAATTGAATGGAGAAATCCAGCTTCATCTTTTTCAATGCTGCTTTGACTTCCTGCAAGGCTTTCGATGCAGGACCACGGTTCAGCTTGTCTGATTTGGTTAATAGCACATGCACGAACAATTTACGTGAGTGAGCCCATTCCAGCATCATCACATCGAAATGTTGCAGCGGATGACGAATATCCATCAGCAACACCAGACCTTGTAAGCTCTGACGGTGAATCAGATAGTTCTCCAATTCTTTTTGCCAGACAATTTTCATGGCTTCCGGTACGGCTGCATAACCATAACCCGGCAAATCCACCAGGCGCTGGTCTGGGTTGCCCAAACTAAAAAAGTTGATCATCTGGGTACGACCCGGCTTTTTCGAGGCACGTGCCAACTGCTTTTGATTGGTTAAGGCATTAATGGCGCTGGATTTACCGGCATTGGAACGACCGGCAAAAGCAATTTCATAACCGCTATCTTCCACACAAAGATTCAGCTTGGGCGCACTCATTAAAAATTCAGCTTTACGCAACCAGTTCAATGCGCGAACAGAGTACTCAGTAATGGCAGAATCAACTTTTTTCTCGTAGCTGATCTTTTGCTTAGGCGCACTGGCTGTCTTACTGTTTTTGGATTTTCCTCTGCTGTGATGCATAACTCAACTTCAATAAATGATCTACAAGCGAACATTATAAAGGAAGTCGTTCGGGCAAGCGAACTTTGCAAGCCAAAGACCGGGAATTAAAGATTGATCATCTGAATAGGGGACTGAGTGGTGTACTTGGCCACTGGGGAAGTATTCAGCACTTGTCCCAGCGTATATTGATCCAGACTGAGATAAAACTGTTCCAGCGCCTGATCCAGAATGCCTTTTAAACCACATTGTGAACGCAGTACGCAAGGAGGTGTATTGCATTCGACAATCTGGTTTTCACCTTGTAGAATTCGCACAATTTGCCCCAATCGCAGTTCCAGGGCATCAGGATTCAGACCGATACCCCCACCTTTGCCACGCGTGGTAATCAGCCAGTTCTGTTTTCCCATAAAGTGGACAATTTTCACCAAATGGTTTTTAGACACATGCAAGTCCTGGGCAATTTCTGCAATGGTATAAGGCATATCCCGTGGCTGGGCAATATACATTAAGATACGCAAGGCATAGTCGGTGAATTTATTTAATTGCATGATCGCACTGATATTTTTCAAAAAATGAATAGATAAGGGCTAGTCTAGCATAACCAGACCAGCCCTCTCTTTATTTTATGCTGACGGAGCAGATTAGTGGTGAACGCCACCTGTACCAAACGCTTCACTGTGAATATTTTCAGCAGGAATACCGCGAGCAACGAGAGTTTTTTGCTGTTCAGCCATAAATGGCATTGGGCCGCAGAGGTAGTAGTCGGCATTAGCTGGTAACAATGCGCTATCAATCGTGCTTAGGTCTAGACGACCGGCAACATCATAATCTTCACCTAATTTATCGCTTTCATGCGGGAATTCATAAGCGGTAAATGTGCTTAGGCGCGGATATTTTGCTTTCAAATCCTGAATGTGCTGATGCATCGCATGCACCTGTTTGCTACGGCAGGCATGGATGAATGTCACAGGTTGCGGCATGTCCAGCGTCACCAACTGATTAAGCATGGCAATCATTGGAGTAAGGCCTACACCACCACTGATAAATACATTACGTTTATTTGGATCAATCAGGTAGAAATTACCTGTTGGTGCAGACACTTCAATTTCTGAACCTTCTGGCAGACCATGTAGAGTATTCGATACCCAACCTGGAACCATGTCACCTTTTTGGTCTTCGCGTTTCACAGAGATACGTAAATAGTCCGCTTGAGGGCTAGTTGAAAGCGTATATTGACGAGGTTGTTTTAAGCCAAGTTCTTCGACGAAAACACGCACTGAAATATATTGGCCAGCTTCGTATTTCGGTAAAGCACCACCATCTGCAGGTTGAAGATAGAACGACGTGATTTCATCGCTTTCAACGACTTTCTTGGCAATCTTGAAGTTACGCCAGCCTAACCAGCTGCCTTTAGTCTGTTCGTGCTGATCATAAATGGCTTTTTCGGTGCTGATGAACAGGTCTGCCAATTGGCCATAAGCTGCTGCCCAAGCACCAATCAGGGGGTCATCCATTGAAATGCTGAGTACTTCACTAATTGAGTGGAGCAGGTTTTCACCGACAATATTATAGTCCGGTGCCTGAATATTCAGGCTAACGTGTTTGTGCGCGATCAACTCAACCACAGGTAAAAGCACAGACGGATCTTCAATATTTTCAGCATAAGCCAACACTGCACCTGCCAATGCTTGAGCCTGTGCGCCGCTGCGCTGGTGCCCCATATTAAAAGTTTCTTTTAGGTCAGGATTATTGCCCAACATACGGTTATAAAAATAACCAGTCAGGGCTACGCCATTTTCACGAAGTACAGGAACAGTGGCTTTTACAAGGTCAATTTGCTGCGGAGTCATAGCTGATCTCTCATGGCTGTTATTTATAAGATGTATTTAAAATATATCTTATAAAATCTTTTTACAACACATATTTTTCATTAAACCATAAAAAATTATGGAATATAAAAATATTCCATAATTCACAAATTATTAATCAGTTTCTTAAATTATCTTTTACCAAACAGTGAACCTAATAAGCCACGAACAATTTTTTGTCCAGTACTGCCACCCAGACTGCGGGCGGCACTTTTGGCAAAAGTACCGACAGTATCTTGAATCAGCTTTTCACGCTGTTTGGCTGCACGTTCCGTTTCTTTTTGCTGCTCTTGTGCTAGGCGCTGTTGTTCGCGTGCCTGTTGCTGGGCAAAAGCTTCAGCATCTTTGGCTTGCTGTTTTTCTAAAGCCTCTTTTTCTTTTGCTGCCGCTTTTTCTTGTTCGGCTTGAACTGCTTGTTGTTGGCGTTCTGCTACTTTATTTTGCAACATTTCAAACGCACTTTCTCGGTCAAGCTGTTGTTCATAAACACCTGCCACAACACTTTGTGCTATTAGTGTTTTACGCTCATCTAGAGAAATGGGGCTGAAGGAAGAATAGGGTGGCATCACCCAGCCGCGTTGCACCATTTGCGGGGTGCCTTGTTCATCCAGACAGCTAATCAAGGCTTCACCCACAGCCAGTTCGGTAATGGCCTGATCGACCTTAAATTCAGGATTGGCACGGAAAGTATCTCCAGCAGTTTTGACCGCTTTCTGGTCTTTAGGCGTGAAGGCGCGCAAGGCATGTTGCACCCGGTTACCAAGCTGACCTAAAACACTTTCAGGTAGGTCCAGCGGATTCTGGGTAACAAAGTAAATGCCGACACCTTTGGAGCGAATTAAACGTACCACTTGTTCAATCTTTTCCTGCAGGGCGGAGCTAGCATTATCAAAAAGCAGATGTGCTTCATCAAAGAAGAACACCAGTTTGGGTTTATCCATATCGCCTACTTCAGGCAACTGTTCAAACAGTTCGGATAACATCCACAGTAAAAAGGTGGCATACAGTTTAGGCGTATTCATCAGTTTATCTGCAGCCAGTAAATTGATGGTGCCACGGCCTTGGCTATCGGTCTGGATAAAATCCATGATGTCTAATGCAGGTTCACCAAAGAACTGATCTCCGCCTTGATCGGCCAGCGCCAGTAAATTGCGCTGGATTGCCCCTAAACTTGCTGGAGACAGGTTGCCATATTCTGCTTTAAATTCGGTGGCATGTTCACTGACATAACTAATCATCGACTTCAAGTCTTTAAAATCAATCAGCAATAAACCCTGATCATCGGCTATGCGGAACACTGCTGAAAGTACACCTTCCTGGGTGTCATTGAGATTTAGTATTTGCGCCAGTAACAACGGACCTATTTCAGAAACTGTGGTTCGAATGGGATGGCCCTGCTCACCGAACAAATCCCAAAACACCACAGGCGATGCTGCAAAGGGAATCGATTCAATATTCAGACTTTTAATCCGCGCATCAAATTTAGCATTGCTTTCACCGGCCTTGGCCAGACTGGACACATCGCCTTTGGCATCGGCTAAAAATACCGGCACACCAATGCGGGAAAAACTTTCTGCCAATACTTTTAAGGTCACGGTTTTACCGGTTCCGGTGGCTCCGGCAATCAAACCGTGGCGGTTGGCAAATTGTGAATGTAAAACAATTTCTTGTTGTGTATCGGTGGTTTTCTTGGCAATGACGATTGGTGTACCCATATTTTTTTCCCTATTCTATTTTATTCATGTTGTTGCGTAGGCAACTGTTTTAATGCGTTTTCTATATCTTGTATTAAGTCTGCCGGATGTTCTAGTCCTATGCAAAAACGAACCAATAAACCTTGTTGTAAATGTGTATGTGGCAACACCCGCATATCTTTCAGGTTATACAGCATGACCAGACTGAGCGGCCCGCCCCAGCTAAAGCCCAGCTTAAACAGTTCCAGTGCATCGCAGAATCTACGAATATCTTCCAGGGTATATTCAGGTTTAAAAATCACACTGACCAGACCTGCACTTTGTCCATCTGTACAAATTTCTTTCCAGTATGAATGTCCTGCCGAAGCTTCATCAGCAGGATGCAAGACCTGTACAAACTCTGGTTGTTGTTTAAGCCAGTCCAGTAAGGTTGATGCACTTTGAGACTGGTGCTGATAACGCAGTTGCATTGAAGCCAGGCTACGTTGTACTTGTGCAACATCATCACCAGATACACTAATACCCTGAATAGCATGCATACGGAATAATTGCTGATGCAACTTTCGATCACGAGTGACTACAGAACCCATTAAGATGTCACCGCCGCCACTTGGATATTTAGTCAGCGCGTGCACGGTTATATCAACCGCCAAATGTTCTTCACCAAAATCAAAGGCATTAAAGGCTAGACCTGCGCCCCAGGTATTGTCTAAAGCTGTCAATATATTATGCTGTTTCGCTTTTTTCACTAAGCCAGCTAGATCTGGAAATTCTAAAGTCACGGAACCTGCAGCCTCTAACCAAATCAGTTTGGCTTTCTCTGTTGGCTGGAAAGTATCTGCATCAATCGGATTATAAACTTTTACAGTAATGCCATAGCGCGTTTGCAGGTTGTGCAGATGTTCCATATTTGGACCATAAATATTGTCTGCCACCCAGACTTCATCGCCCTGACTTAAAAAGCAGGAATTGACCAGATTAATCGCGGATAAACCACTAGGGGCCAGCAAGCAATATTGCCCTCCTTCAATCTGGGCAATGTTGTCCGCTAAAGTAAAGGTCGTTGGCGTGCCGTGGGTGCCATAATTATAGTCATAGTCATCGGTCCAATGGCGATTAAATAGTGCATCGGTGTTGTTAAAAATAATGGTTGATGCACGAAACAGGGGAGGTTGAACGCTAGAAATATATTGTGGGGCTTTTCGTGGTGCATGAATGAGTGCGGTTTGTGGGTTTTTTTTCAAGGGACTGCTCTAAGTCGTATCAAAATTAGTCTTAGCTTAAGAGAAACACGCGAATTAGGCTATATAAATGCCAAAATGTATAGAAACATTAAACCGCACATAAAGTTGGCTTTATTCTTGCTAAATCTACGACAGAGCTAAAACAATAGGTGGGGGCGGATGAAGTCGCATTTAAAAGTACATTATTTTCAGCATATTGCTGGTGAAGGGTTCGGCAGTTGTTATCAATATTTAAAACAGCATCAAGCTAAAATTAGTGCAACGGAGTTTTTTGCCTTACCGCTGGATCGGCCACTCGATATCGAGGCTTTACCGCAAGTTGAAGATGTCGATTTGCTCATTATCATGGGTGGGACAATGAGTGTGAATGATGAAGCAAATTATCCCTGGTTAAAGATAGAAAAACGCTGGATTCGACGTTATTTATCTATGGGTAAACCGGCCATTGGTTTATGTCTGGGCGGGCAGCTGATCGCCAATGCTTTGGGTGCTGCGGTCAGGCGCAATGAGCAACAGGAGTTGGGTTGGACTACCGTGCGTAAGGTACAGCATGTGCCGGAAGAATGCTTTGAATTGCCAGCACAATTTAAGATTATGCAATGGCATAGTGAAACTTTTGAAATTCCTAAAGGTGCTATTCATTTGGCTGAAAATGATGTTTGCCGCAACCAGATGTACCAGATTGGTAAAAATGTGCTGGGATTTCAGTTTCATCCTGAAATTACTTCCGAGACGCTAAAGCTGTTTTTAGAAAATGACGAAGAGCTAGAAGGTTTTTCAGGAGAATATGTGCAAACTGAACAGCAATTAAGAAAAGCAGATAAAATAAATTTTATTGAAGGAAATCAAATACTAAACCAAGCAATAGAGTACGTTTTACAAAAAACTTCATGCTGATTTATTTTTAAACAAAAGCATAAATAGATAAGCGGAAAAAAAGAGCAAAAAGTTGAAAAGAGGTTTGCTTAAGCGTTAAACAATAGCTATAATAAGCGACCCTTTAATGAAAGGGGGTTGACTACCAATAACGTAGTTAACATCGTGACAGTCGTGGCATCGATCATGACCTTAGTGATAATTCACTGCTCTTGACACTTACCCATATAAAAGTGGAGTGAGATGCGTCAAGGGTGATTCTTTATATATTTGGCTTGGAGTTAACTGGTATGTCTAACCAGAGAATTCGTATCCGTCTTAAGTCTTTTGATCACCGTCTAATTGATCAATCAGCTCAAGAAATCGTAGAAACAGCAAAACGTACTGGCGCACAAGTTTGTGGTCCAATTCCAATGCCTACACGCATTGAACGTTTTAACGTTTTAACATCACCACACGTTAACAAAGATGCGCGTGACCAATACGAGATCCGCACTTACAAACGTTTGATCGACATCGTTCAACCTACAGATAAAACTGTTGATGCATTGATGAAGTTGGATCTTGCAGCTGGTGTTGATGTTCAGATCGCATTGGGTTAAGGCTTTCGGTTAATTAACGCTCTAAGTTAATTAGGCCGCTTTTTTAGAGGTTTATGCACATGGCTATTGGTTTAGTCGGTCGCAAGTGCGGTATGACTCGTATCTTTACAGATGCTGGTGTTTCTGTACCTGTAACAGTGATTGAGGTTGATCCTAACCGCATCACTCAAATCAAAACGCTTGAAACTGATGGTTATCAAGCGATTCAAATCACTACTGGTGAACGTCGCGAATCTCGCGTAACTAACGCTCAGAAAGGTCACTTTGCGAAAGCTGGTGTTGCTGCTGGTCGTCTGGTTCAAGAATTCCGTACTACAGAAGCTGAGCTTGAAGGTCGTGAAGTTGGCGGAACTATCGGTGTAGATTTGTTCGCAGTTGGTCAAGTTGTTGACGTAACTGGTCAATCTAAAGGTAAAGGTTTCCAAGGTGGTGTTAAGCGTTGGAACTTCCGTACCCAAGATGCTACTCACGGTAACTCATTGTCTCACCGTGTTCTAGGTTCTACAGGTCAAAACCAGACTCCTGGTCGCGTGTTCAAAGGCAAAAAAATGGCTGGCCATTTAGGTGCTGAACGCGTAACTGTTCAAGGTCTTGAAATTGTATCTATCGACGCTGAACGTTCAGTTCTGGTTGTTAAAGGTGCGATTCCTGGTGCTACTGGTGGCGACGTTACTGTTCGTCCTACGATCAAGGCCTGAGGGGAAATAACGTGAATTTAAATACTGTTTCCGGCTCTGCTGTTGAATTATCTGAAGTTGCTTTCGGTCGTGAATTTAACGAAGCTCTTGTACACCAAGTTGTTACAGCTTATTTAGCTGGTGGTCGTCAAGGTTCGAAAGCTCAGAAATCACGTGGCGATGTATCTGGCGGTGGTAAAAAACCATTCCGTCAAAAAGGTACTGGCCGTGCGCGTGCTGGTTCTATTCGTAGCCCAATCTGGGTTGGTGGTGGTAAAACTTTTGCCGCTCGTCCACAAGATTGGTCTCAAAAAGTTAACCGTAAAATGTACCGCGGTGCTATGCAATGCATCATGGCTGAACTTGTTCGTCAAGATCGCCTAATCTTAGTTGATGAGTTTGCTGTTGCAGCTCCAAAAACTAAAGAGTTGCTTGCAAAACTTAACGACTTGAATGCTACTCGTGCATTAATCGTTACTGATGCTGTTGATGAGAACTTGTATCTTGCTGCACGTAACATTCCACACGTTGATGTGGTTGATGCTGCTGCAATCGATCCTGTTAGCTTGATCGCGTTCGACAAAGTTGTTATGTCTGTAGCTGCTGCTAAGAAAATTGAGGTAGAACTCGGATGAACAACGAACGTATCTATCAAGTCCTACAAGGACCTGTATTCTCAGAAAAAGCACAAGTTTTAGGTGAAGCTGCTGGTGTTCAAGTTTTTAAAGTTGCACTTGATGCAAATAAACTTGAAATCAAAAAAGCAGTGGAACAACTCTTTGGTGTTCAAGTAGTTAAAGTTAACACTACGATCACTAAAGGTAAGACTAAACGCTTTGGTAAAACATTGGGACGTCGTTCTGATGTTAAAAAAGCATACGTCACCCTGAAAGCTGGCCAAGATGTTGAAATGGCTGACTTGGGCGATACCGCTGAAAGCGCAGCGGAATAAGGACGAGAATTATGCCTATTCAAAAATGTAAGCCAACGTCACCAGGACGTCGCTTTGTAGAGAAAGTCGTTCACGACCATCTTCACAAAGGCGCGCCTTATGCTCCGTTGGTTGAAGCTAAAAAACGTACTGGTGGTCGTAACAATAACGGTCACATTACAACTCGTCACGTTGGTGGTGGTCATAAACAACACTACCGTCTTGTCGACTTCAAACGTAACAAAGACGGCATTCCAGCTGTAGTTGAACGTATTGAATACGATCCTAACCGTACAGCTCATATTGCTCTATTAAAATATGCTGACGGTGAAC
The DNA here is from genome assembly GCF_022012365.1 of Acinetobacter sp. SM34. Classification (NCBI taxonomy): domain Bacteria; kingdom Pseudomonadati; phylum Pseudomonadota; class Gammaproteobacteria; order Moraxellales; family Moraxellaceae; genus Acinetobacter; species Acinetobacter sp. SM34. Next base: position 146,068 of record NZ_JAKLTP010000005.1, read on the forward strand.
GTCGTTACATCATTGCGCCTAAAGGTTTGCGTGCTGGTGATAAAGTACAATCTGGTAACGATGCTCCAATCCGTCCAGGTAACTGCTTGCCACTTCGTAACATGCCTATCGGTTCTACTCTTCACAACGTCGAGCTTAAAATCGGTAAAGGCGCACAATTGATGCGTTCTGCTGGTACTTCTGCTCAATTGTTGGGTCGTGACGGTTCTTACGCAATCATTCGTCTTCGTTCAGGCGAAATGCGTAAAGTACACGTTGAATGTCGCGCTGTTTTGGGTGAAGTTTCTAACTCAGAAAGCAACCTTCGTTCACTGGGTAAAGCTGGTGCATCACGCTGGCGTGGTGTTCGTCCTACCGTTCGTGGTATGGCGATGAACCCGGTTGACCATCCACACGGTGGTGGTGAAGGGCGTAACAAAGGTATTCAACCTGTAAGCCCATGGGGTCAAAAAGCTAAAGGGTACAAGACACGTACCAATAAGCGTACGACTAAGATGATTATTCGCGACCGTCGCGTTAAGTAACAAGTAAAGGAATCTGACAATGCCTCGTTCTCTGAAAAAAGGCCCATTCGTCGATGCGCACTTGTTCGCTAAGGTTGAAGCGGCTGTAGCGAGTAACTCTCGCAAGCCGATCAAAACTTGGTCGCGTCGTTCGATGATACTCCCAGATTTTGTTGGTTTAACAATTTCTGTTCATAATGGTCGTAACCATGTTCCGGTGATTGTATCTGAACACATGGTTGGTCATAAACTCGGTGAATTCGCGCCAACTCGTACCTATCGTGGTCACGGTGTTGACAAGAAGTCTAAACGTTAAGGTGCGATGATGGAAGTTACTGCTAAATTACGCGGTGCCGCTATCTCGGCACAAAAAGCTCGTTTGGTTGCAGATCTAATCCGTGGCAAATCTGTTGCTCACGCTTTAAATATCTTGAACTTCAGCAACAAAAAAGCTGCAGTTTTAGTTAAAAAAGCGTTGGAATCTGCAATTGCAAACGCTGAACATAATAACAGTTTAGATGTAGACGACCTTAAAGTATCTACGATTTACGTTGATGAAGGCATCAGCCTTAAACGTATTATGCCACGCGCTAAAGGCCGTGCAGATCGTATTACTAAGCGTACTTGTCACATCACCGTTAAGGTAGGGGTTTGATATGGGTCAGAAGGTTCATCCAATCGGTATCCGCCTAGGTGTTGTGAAACGTCATAACGCTAACTGGTATGCGAGTCCGAAACAATACGCTGAATACTTGCTTAAAGATTTGCAAGTTCGTGAGTTTTTAATTAAAAAACTTAAGAATGCAATGATCAGCAATATTCTTATCGAACGTCCTACAGGCGCTGCTAAAATTACTATTAGCACTGCTCGTCCTGGTATCGTTATCGGTAAAAAAGGCGAAGACATTGAAAAATTACAACGCGAATTAACATCTATTATGGGTGTTCCTGCGCAAGTAAGCATCAACGAAATCGATCGCCCAGACTTAGACGCTCGTTTAGTTGCTGAAGCTATCGCTTCTCAATTAGAAAAACGTGTAATGTTCCGTCGTGCTATGAAGCGTGCGGTTCAAAACACTATGCGTGCTGGTGCTAAAGGTATCAAAGTTGAAGTTTCTGGTCGTTTAGGTGGTGCTGAGATTGCACGTACTGAATGGTATCGTGAAGGTCGTGTACCTTTGCATACACTTCGTGCGGACATCGACTACGCTACTATGCGTGCTGAAACTACTTACGGTACGATTGGCGTTAAAGTTTGGATTTTCCGTGGTGAGATCTTAGGTGGCATGAAACAAGTCATGAACCCTGCTCCTGCTGAAGAACGTCCAGCTAAACGTGGTCGCGGCCGTGGTGAAGGTCAAGAGCGTCGTGGTCGTCGCAATGATCGTTCTGCTGAAAAAGGAGAATAATCCATGTTGCAACCTAAACGTACTAAGTTCCGTAAGGTTCAAAAGGGCCGTAACACTGGTCTAGCGCACCGTGGTAGCACCGTATCTTTCGGTTCTATCGCACTTAAATCTATCGAGCGTGGTCAAATGACAGCTCGTCAGATTGAAGCAGCGCGTCGTACAATCAGCCGTCGTGTAAAACGTGGTGGTAAGATCTTTATCCGTGTTTTCCCAGACAAACCAATTACTGAAAAACCATTAGAAGTTCGTATGGGTAAAGGTAAAGGTTCTGTGGAATACTGGGTTTGTCAAATCAAACCAGGTAAGATCTTGTACGAAATGGAAGGTGTAAGCGAAGAATTAGCACGTGAAGCGTTTACGCTTGCTGCTGCTAAGCTTCCGTTTAAAACCGCTATCGTGACTCGGACGGTAATGTAATGAAAACTAAAGATCTACGTGAAAAATCGGTAGAAGAGTTGACAGCTTTGCTTGATGAGCAACAGCTTAACCAATTCCGTCTTCGTATGGCGAAAGCAACTGGTCAATTGGGTAAATCGCATGAAGTTGCGCTTACTCGCAAGACTATTGCTCGTATCAAGACACTCCTTACCGAAAAACAGGGGAACGGACAATGAGTGAACAAACAGTTCGCACGTTAACCGGCAAAGTCGTAAGCGACAAAATGGACAAGTCTATTGTTGTGCTTATTGAACGCCGCGTTCAACACCCGTTGTATGGCAAATCAATCCGCCGTTCAACAAAATTACACGCTCATGATGAGAACAATGTTGCTAAAACTGGCGACGTAGTGACCATTAAAGAAAGCCGCCCGATTTCTAAAACTAAAGCTTGGGCTTTAGTGGAAGTTATTGAAGCTGCTGCTGAGTAATTAGACGTTCTTGTTGCATCATCGGTTAATTTCGAGTACTCTTTGAGCCTTTCGAAATACTGACCGGTGATGCTCGGTTTTGGAGTAGGGCAATGATTCAAACCGAAAGTATGCTCGACGTAGCAGACAACAGTGGTGCTCGCCGCGTACAATGTATTAAAGTACTTGGTGGTTCACATCGTCGTTATGCTTCTGTTGGCGACATTATTAAAGTTACTGTAAAAGAAGCTATTCCACGCGCACGTGTTAAAAAAGGTGACGTGATGAATGCTGTAGTTGTACGTACAAAATTCGGTGTACGTCGTCCGGATGGTTCTATCATCCGTTTTGATGACAATGCTGCTGTTATTTTGAACAACAACAAAGCGCCGATTGCAACTCGTATTTTCGGACCAGTGACTCGTGAACTTCGTACTGAACAGTTCATGAAAATTATTTCATTGGCTCCTGAAGTTCTATAAGAGGCACTCATGGCTAAGATTAAAAAAGGCGATCAAGTTATCGTGATCGCAGGTAAAGAAAAAGGCAAACAGGGTACTGTTCTGTCTGTTTCAAATGACCGTGTTATGGTTGAAGGCCTTAACTTGGTTAAGAAGCATCAAAAGCCTAACCGTGCAACAGGTGCTGAAGGCGCTGTAGTTACACAAGAAGCTTCGCTTCATATCTCAAACGTGGCAGTTTTTAATGCTACAACCCAAAAGGCTGACCGTGTTGGTTACCAAACGATTGAAGGCGTGAAAACTCGCGTTTACAAATCTAACGGTGAATCAGTGGCGGTAGCGAAGTAATAGGTTGAAATAGGCAATGGCCAGACTTAAAACACGTTACAACGACGTACTTAAAGCTCAGTTACAAGAGCAATTAGGCGTTAAAAATGTGATGGAGATTCCTCGCATCACTAAAATCACCATTAACATGGGTGTTGGTGCGGCATCAGCTGACAAGAAATTGTTAGATGGCGCTCTTTCTGATATGCAAGCGATTGCTGGTCAAAAGCCAGTTCTTACTCTAGCTCGCAAATCAATCGCTGGTTTCAAAATCCGTGATGGTTGGCCGATTGGTTGTAAAGTTACTTTACGCGGCGAACAAATGTACGAATTCTTAGACCGTTTGATCTCTATCGCGATCCCTCGTATTCGTGACTTCCGCGGTTTTTCTGCGAAATCATTTGATGGTCGTGGTAACTATTCGATGGGTTTGAAGGAACAAATCATGTTCCCTGAAATCGATTTCGATAAGATTGATCGTATTCGTGGTATGGATATTACCGTTACTACGACTGCTCGCACCGATGACGAAGGCCGTGCGCTTATGCGTGCATTCGGCTTCCCGTTCAAATAAGAGGTCGATATGGCTAAGAAAGGTATGATTAATCGCGAATTGAAACGCGAAAAAACAGTTGCTAAATTTGCTGCAAAACGTGCTGAATTAAAAGCTACGATTGCAAATGTAAATGCTAGCGACGAAGAACGTTTCGATGCGATGATGAAGTTACAGGCATTACCACGTAATGCATCTCCAGTGCGTCTTCGTAACCGTTGTGGTTTAACTGGTCGTCCTCATGGTTACTTCCGTAAGTTCGGTCTAAGCCGTAACAAACTACGTGATACAGTAATGCAAGGTGATGTACCGGGCGTTGTTAAGGCAAGCTGGTAAGGAGCACTATAAATGAGTATGCAAGATACCGTTGCCGACATGTTAACCCGTGTTCGTAACGCACAAATGGCAAAGAAACAAACTGTTTCTATGCCAAATTCTAAGTTGAAGGTTGCAATTGCCAACGTTCTTCAACAAGAAGGTTATATTTCAAACGTAGAAGTTGCAGATGCTGAAGGCAAACCAACTTTAACACTTACGTTAAAATATTTTGAAGGCAAACCAGTTATCGAAACTGTGAAACGCGTAAGCCGTCCAGGTCTACGTCAGTATCGCGGTAAAGATGCACTTCCTAGCGTTAAGCAAGGTTTAGGTATTGCAATTGTTTCTACAAGCAAAGGCATCATGACTGATCGCGCTGCACGTGCTGCGGGCATCGGTGGTGAAGTTATTGCTTTTGTTTCTTAATAGGTGATTCCTCATGTCTCGTGTGGCTAAAGCCCCAGTAACTGTACCTAACGGTGTAACAGTTACTCAGAACGGCCGGCAGGTCGAAGTGAAAGGCAGCAAAGGTACATTGTCTTTCAACCTGCATGCGCTGGTCGAGCTAAAACAGGAAGAAGGTCAACTTCAAATTGCTCCTAAAGCTGAGTCGAAAGACGCTTGGATGCAAGCTGGTACTGCTCGCGCTGTGTTAAACAACCTTGTAAAAGGTGTTAGCGAAGGTTTCGAACGCAAGTTACAACTTATCGGTGTTGGTTATAAAGCTGCGGTTAAAGGTAACGTTGTTAACCTTAACCTTGGTTTCTCTCACCCGATTGATTACAACCTTCCAGAAGGTGTAACTGCTGAAACTCCTACTGCAACTGAAATTGTTCTTAAATCTGCTGATAAAGCAGCTTTAGGTCAAGTTGCTGCAGATATCCGTGGTTACCGTCCACCAGAGCCTTATAAAGGTAAAGGTGTTCGTTATTCTGACGAAGTTGTACTTCGTAAAGAAGCTAAGAAGAAATAAGGCGCGAGGTTCTTATGAACGAAAAGAAACAATCCCGTTTGCGTCGTGCGAAAAGCACACGCTTGCACATTCGTGCATTGGGTGCGACTCGCTTGTGTGTAAACCGCACTCCGCGTCACATCTATGCTCAAGTTATCTCAGCAGATGGTGGCAAAGTTTTAGCGCAAGCTTCAACTTTAGATGCTACTTTACGTGCTGGTACAACTGGTAACGTTGATGCAGCGACTAAAGTAGGTGCTTTAATCGCAGAACGTGCTAAAGCAGCTGGCGTTACTAAAGTTGCATTTGACCGTTCTGGTTTCAAATATCATGGTCGTATCAAAGCCTTGGCTGATGCTGCTCGTGAAAACGGCTTGGAGTTCTAATCATGGCTAAAGTTGAACAAAACGAAGGTCTTGTTGAAAAGCTGGTTGCCGTTGATCGTGTAGCCAAAGTTGTTAAGGGTGGTCGTATCTTCTCTTTCACAGCATTAACTGTTGTGGGTGATGGTAATGGTCGTGTAGGTTTTGGTCGTGGTAAAGCACGTGAAGTTCCAGCTGCTATTTCTAAAGCACTTGAAGCTGCTCGTCGCAACATGATCACTGTTGATCTTGCAGGTACTACTCTGCAACACCCTGTGAATGCTCGTCATGGTGCAAGCCGTGTTTACATGCAGCCTGCTTCTGAAGGTACTGGCGTAATTGCTGGTGGCGCGATGCGTGCTGTTTTGGAAGCTGCTGGTGTACATAACGTACTTGCTAAATGTTACGGTTCTACAAACGCTGCTAACGTAGTTAACGCAACTTTCAAAGGCTTGCGTGATATGACTTCTCCTGAGAAAGTCGCTGCGAAACGTGGTCTTTCAGTAGAACAAATTCAAGGGTAATCAATCATGAAAACGATTAAAGTTACCCAGACTAAATCTTCTGCGCACCGCTTGAAAAATCACAAGCTTAGCCTTCAAGGTTTAGGTCTGCGTCGTATTGGTCATACTGTAGAAGTGCAAGATACGCCTTCAAACCGTGGTATGATCAACCAAGTCTACTATATGGTTAGTGTAGAGGAATAAGCCATGACTCTGCGTTTAAATACTATTGCACCTGCAGAAGGTGCTAAACGTGACAACCTTCGTCTAGGCCGTGGTATCGGTTCTGGCGTTGGTAAGACTGGTGGCCGTGGTGTCAAAGGTCAAAAATCACGTAAGAGCGGTGGCGTACGTCCAGGTTTCGAAGGTGGTCAAACTGCATTATATCGTCGTTTGCCTAAATTCGGCTTCACTAGCCAACTTGCTTTAAAAACTGCTGAAGTACGTTTATCAGAGCTTGCTAAAGTTGAAGGTGACATCATTTCACTGGAAACTTTAAAAGCTGCCAATGTTGTACGTAAAGATATGACTCGTGCTCGTATCGTACTTTCTGGTGATATTACTCGTGCATTCACTGTACAAGGTGTTGCTTTGACTAAAGGCGCTAAAGCTGCTGTTGAAGCTGCTGGCGGTAAAGTCGAGGAGTAATCGCTAGTGTCTATGTCTCCTAGTTCTTCAGGTCATGTCAACATGATGAAAGGCCAACCATTTCATGTGAAATATCGTGAAATTATTCGTCGATTAATGTTTTTGGTTGGCGCATTATTGGTCTTTCGACTAGGAGCACATATTCCACTGCCGGGTATTGATAATGTCGCTTTAGAACGTTTTTTCAAAGCTAATGAAGGTACCTTCTTAGGTTTGTTTAATATGTTCTCTGGCGGAGCATTAGAGCGAATGTCAATTCTTGCGTTGGGGATCATGCCATATATCTCTGCATCGATTATCGTGCAGTTGATGTCAACAGTCGTTCCTTCGCTGGAAGCATTAAAGAAAGAAGGCGAGCAGGGTAAGCGTAAGATTAATCAATATACGCGTTACGGCACGTTATTACTTGCATTGGTACAAGGTGTAGGTATGTGTGCTGGTCTGATTAGCCAAGGGATTACCTTGACTTCAGGACTGGCTTTTTACATTCCTGCTGTAACTTCATTGGTTGCAGGTACCATGTTCTTAATGTGGTTGGGAGAGCAAATTACCGAACGTGGTGTTGGTAATGGGATCTCGATGATCATTTTCGCAGGTATTGTTGCTGGTTTGCCTAATATTGTAATTCAAGCATTCACTTCGGTGGATAACGGTCAATCAAGTTTAATTGGTCTGGCTGTGTTTGCATTACTTTCAGTTGCGGTTCTTGCTGCGATTGTATTTATTGAAAAGGCTCAACGTCGTATACCGGTTAACTATGCTCAAAAGCAACAAGGGCGTCGCGTATTCACTGCACAGCAGACACATTTGCCATTGAAATTGAATATGGCAGGGGTTATTCCAGCAATTTTCGCTAGTTCGTTATTGCTGTTCCCTGCAAGTTTAGGTCAATGGTTAGGTAGTTCTGATCCAAATGCAGGAATTGTAAAGCGTAGCCTACAAGATTTGGCATTGGTATTATCGCCTGGACAACCTTTGTATTTGGTGCTCTTCGGTGCGTTAATTATCTTTTTCTGTTATTTCTATACTGCACTTGTGTTCAGTCCTAAAGAAGTATCAGAGAACTTGAAACGCAGCGGAGCTTATGTACCTGGTATTCGCCCAGGTGAGCAAACTGCTCGTTACTTAGATCATATTCTTAATCGTTTGACGTTTATTGGTGCAATTTACATTACGATCATCTGTTTAATGCCGATGATTCTGCAAAGTTCTTTTGGTATTCCATTCCATTTGGGTGGTACATCTTTGTTGATCGTAGTGGTAGTTGTGATGGACTTTATGGCTCAGCTGCAAGCTCATCTCACTTCGCACCAGTATGACAATCAAACGTTAATGAGAAAAACGACTGCTCATCCTAAAGGATAAGCGCACTTGAGGTTTCATCATGAAAGTACAAGCTTCTGTTAAAAAAATTTGTGGTAGCTGTAAAGTTATCCGTCGTAATGGGGTTATCCGCGTGATTTGTAGCGCTGAACCTCGTCATAAGCAGCGTCAAGGTTAATCTGATCAAGACCTGTTGATTTCAGTAGGTGAATTAGGTTAATATCCGCCCCTCAAGGTTTTTGTGGGGCGGTTGATTATCTCTACTGCCTTTTTGGAGAAAGTGAATGGCTCGTATTGCCGGTGTAAACATTCCGGATAACAAGCATGCTGTTATCTCCCTCACGTATATCTTTGGTATCGGTCGCCACACTGCTAAGAACATCTTAGCTGCTGCTGGTATTGCACCAACTACCAAGATCCGTGAATTGGATGATGCTCAACTTGATGCGATTCGTGCAGAAATTACCAAGGTTCCGACCGAAGGTGATTTACGTCGCGAAATTTCCATGAACATTAAACGTTTAATGGATTTAGGCTGCTACCGCGGTCTTCGTCATCGTCGCAGCTTGCCTGTCCGTGGACAACGCACCAAAACTAACGCACGTACCCGTAAAGGTCCGCGCAAACCTATTAAGAAATAAGATTTCTGGAAGCTAAAAGATGGCTAAAGATACACGCACACGCAAGAAGGTCACTCGTACCGTCTCTGAAGGTGTTGCACACATTCACGCTTCTTTTAATAACACCATTGTGACTATTACCGATCGTCAAGGTAATGCACTGGCTTGGGCTACCTCTGGTGGACAAGGCTTCCGTGGATCACGTAAATCAACTCCGTTTGCTGCTCAGGTAGCTGCTGAAGTTGCTGGTAAAGCTGCTTTGGATTATGGTTTGAAAAACTTGGACGTCCTTGTAAAAGGTCCTGGTCCTGGTCGTGAATCTGCGGTTCGTGCTTTAGGTGCAGTGGGTTATAAAATTAACAGCATTACCGATGTGACGCCAATCCCGCACAACGGTTGCCGTCCACCTAAAAAACGTCGTGTGTAAGGAGAATCATTCATGGCTCGTTATATTGGTCCAAAATGCAAACTCTCTCGCCGCGAAGGGACAGACCTGCAATTAAAATCTGGCGTTAAACCATTTGACGTCAAAACTAAAAAACATGCTAAAGCGCCTGGCCAACATGGCGGGGCTCGTGGCAGTAAACAATCTGAGTACTCACTACAATTACGTGAAAAACAAAAAGTACGTCGTATGTACGGTGTGTTAGAACGTCAATTTAGTAACTACTATAAAGAAGCTGCTCGTGTTAAAGGCGCAACAGGTGAAAACTTGTTGAAACTGCTTGAAAGCCGTCTTGATAACGTCGTTTATCGCATGGGTTTTGGTTCTACACGTGCAGAAGCTCGTCAGCTTGTATCTCACCGTAGCATTACTTTGAATGGTCGTCGTGTAAACATCGCGTCTATCCAAGTTAAAGCTGGTGATGTAATCGCGGTTCACGAAGGTGCTAAACAACAATTGCGTATTAAAGGCGCGATTGAATTGGCTGCTCAACGTGGTATCCCTTCTTGGATGGAAGTTGACCATTCAAAATTAGAAGGTACGTTTAAAGCTGCACCGGATCGTTCTGATTTACCTGCTGAAATCAACGAAAGCTTGATTGTAGAATTGTATTCTAAATAATCCTTGAGGTAGCAATAATGACGCGTACTGCAAATGAGTTTCTAACTCCGCAAGCGATCAAGGTCGAAGCGGCTAGCGGGACCTCGGCAAAAGTGATTCTAGAACCATTAGAGCGTGGCTTTGGTCATACTCTTGGTAATGCTTTACGTCGTATCCTTCTTTCTTCTTTACCTGGCGCTGCTGTGGTTGAAGTTGAAATAGAAGGGGTTGAGCACGAGTACAGTACCTTGGAAGGCTTGCAGCAGGACATCGTCGAGCTCTTGCTGAACCTAAAAGGATTGTCGATTAAGCTGTTCGATCAAAACGAAGCATATTTGACATTAGAAAAACAAGGTCCAGGCGATGTAACAGCCGCTGATCTTCGTTTACCTCATAATGTTGAAGTGGTAAACCCTGAGCATTTGATCGGCACTTTGAGTGCATCAGGCAATTTAAAAATGCGCCTGAAAGTTTCTCAAGGTCGTGGTTATGAAACTTCTGATTCACGTTTCCCAGAAGGCGAGACTCGCCCTGTGGGTCGCTTACAGTTAGATGCTTCTTATAGCCCAATCAAGCGCGTGTCTTACACAGTGGAAAACGCTCGTGTAGAACAACGTACTGACCTTGATAAATTGATCATTGATCTTGAAACCAATGGTACAGTTGATCCTGAAGAAGCAATCCGCAAAGCGGCAACAATCTTGCAACAACAAATTGCAATTTTTGTTGATCTTCAGAAAGATCAAGCTCCTGTTGCTCAAGAGCCTCGCGAAGAAGTGGATCCAATCTTGCTTCGTCCAGTAGATGATCTAGAGCTTACTGTTCGTTCTGCTAACTGTTTGAAAGCAGAAAATATTTACTACATCGGTGACTTGGTTCAACGTACTGAAGTGGAGTTGTTAAAAACTCCTAACCTTGGTAAAAAATCGTTAACTGAAATCAAAGATGTTCTGGCTTCTAAGGGCTTACAGCTCGGCATGCGTTTAGAGAACTGGCCACCAGCTAGTCTCCGTATGGACGATCGTTTCGCCTATCGTAGCCGTTAATTAAGTAGGACTATCACCATGCGTCATCGTAATAGTGGTGTGAAATTAGGCCGTACAAGCAGTCATCGTAAAGCGATGTTCCAAAACATGGCTAACTCTTTGTTCGAGCACGAGTTGATTAAAACAACTGTGCCTAAAGCAAAAGAGTTACGTCGTGTAGCTGAGCCTTTAATCACTTTAGCTAAAAACGATACTGTTGCAAACCGTCGTTTAGCGTTTGCTCGTACTCGTTCAGCAGCAACTGTTGGTAAATTATTTACCGTTCTTGGCCCTCGTTACAAAGAACGTAACGGCGGTTATCTACGTGTTCTTAAAGCGGGCTTCCGTGCAGGTGATGCTGCACCGATGGCTTACGTTGAGCTAGTAGACCGCGAAGTTAACTAATTTCGCAAGAATAGCTTCAGTTGTTCTAAAAAAGACCGGTGTTTCACCGGTCTTTTTTATGCCTGTTGTTTTATCATTGTCTGACAATTTAAGCTTTTGTCCTGAACTGACATATTTTTTATCAGTTTTGTATAAACTTGACATTGAGTATTGTCAATTTTATGGTTTAATAAAATAAAGCTTAAACAGGTTATAAAAAGAACATGGAAAAAAATATTGATGTCTTGATTGTAGGTGCCGGTATTTCTGGTATTGGTCTTGCTGTTCATCTTTCTAAAAACTGCCCACAACGCCAATTTGAAATTATTGAACGTCGTGAAAGTTTTGGCGGAACCTGGGATTTATTCAAGTATCCTGGAATTCGTTCCGATTCAGATATGTCGACCTTTGGTTTTAATTTTAAACCGTGGCAAAAAGCCAGTGTTCTGGCAGATGGTCCATCCATCAAGAATTATTTGTCTGAAGTGATTGATGAGTATCAGCTCAAAAATAGAATTCATTTTCAGCACCGGGTGTTGGCTGCCAATTATGATTCTGCTACTAAAAAATGGATTGTTGAAATTGAAGATGTGCAAGGGAAAAAACAGACTTGGGTAGCCAATTTCGTTATAGGCTGCACTGGTTACTATAATTACGATCAAGGCTTTCAGCCAGAATTCCCGAATCAGTCTGCATTCAAAGGTGACTTTATTCATCCACAGCATTGGCCTGAGCAGCTCGATTATTCGGGTAAAAAAGTGGTGATTATTGGCAGTGGGGCAACTGCAATTACCTTGGTGCCAGCCATGGCGAAAGGTGGCGCAGCTCATGTCACGATGTTGCAACGTTCACCGACCTATATCGCCTCGGTTCCCTCGATTGACTTAATCTACGATAAAATGCGTAAGTACTTGCCAGAAGATATTGCCTATAAGCTGACTCGCGCACGTAATATTGGCATGCAGCGTGGTATTTATGCACTGGCACAGAAACAGCCTAAATTACTGCGTAGTTTGCTATTGAAATCAATTGAATTTCAGCTCAAAGGTAAGGTGGATATGAAACATTTTACCCCGAACTATGAGCCATGGGATCAACGTTTATGTGTGGTACCAGATGGCGATTTATTCAAGATTTTACGTGAAGGCCGTGCATCAGTTGAAACGGATCAAATTGAAAAATTTACTGAAACGGGGATTCAATTAAAATCAGGCAAGCACTTGGATGCGGATATTATTGTCTCTGCCACCGGACTCAATATTCAAATTTTAGGTGGCATGCAGGCCACGATTGATGGCAAGCCGATGAATACCTCTAAACATATGCTGTATCAGGGCATCATGGTCAGTGATGTGCCAAACATGGCGATGATTATTGGCTATATCAATGCCTCTTGGACCCTCAAAGTGGATATTGCGGCAGATTATATTTGCCGTCTGATCAATTATATGGATAAAAACGGCTATGATGAAGTGCGTCCTCAAGGCGATGCGACCGAGTTAATGGAAGATACCGTCATGGGCAGTTTATCTTCAGGCTATATTGCCCGTGCCGCAGATGTGATGCCAAAACAGGGCAAGCATGCACCTTGGAGTGTATCCAATAATTATTTGGCTGACCGTAAACAATTAAAGCATGCGCGCTTTGATGATGGCGTACTTAAATTTCATAAGCGTGAGCAAAAGGATAATAAAAATGTGACACCGCGTTTGGTCTCATGATTTAGTTTTCTTATTGAGCCTGATCATCATAAAAAAAAGGAGCAAAAAGGCCACTACTGTCCCATAGTTTGCTTTAAATAAAAAAACCTGAGTCTAAATAGTTAAAATATGAGTGCAAACAAACACTTTAACTATTTAGACTCAGGTTTTGTCACATCAGAATACCGTATTTCATCAATTACTCAAACCCATTTTAAGACAAGATTTTGAACGTCTGGCTAAACTGCACCACTCTGGGCAAAAATTAAGATCAGCCACCCGCTGGGATCAGTTTGTTGCCATATTAATGTCCCAACTTTCTTGTCGGCAAAGCTTAAGAGACATTCAATCCAATCTCGAATCCCAGCAGGAAAAGCTCTATCATCTTGGCGCGAAAAGAATTGCGCGAAGCACCTTAGCAAGACTCAACGAAGAACAGCCCGCCAGCCTGTATCAGCAATTGTTCACACAGCTGCTTCAGCACTGTGAAAACTCTAAAACTGCACATAAATTTAGATTCAAGAATCCGCTGTATTCACTAGATGCCAGTCATATTGATCTTTCACTGTCATTGTGCGAATGGGCAAAAGTGCATGAATCCAAAGCCAGTATTAAACTAAGTGTTGGCTTAAATCACAGCAATACCATTCCTGAATTTGTAGCGCTTGGGGATGGTATTGAAAATGATATGGTGCAAGGCAGAGCATTTAAATTTCCTGCTGGCAGCATTATCGTCTTTGATAAAGGATATGTTGATTATCAATGGTTTGCTCAGTTGACACATCAGAAAGTCAGCTTCGTAACTCGGCTACGCCCAAAGACAGTTTATCAAGTTAAATCAAGCCGCAGCGTATTAGCGACTAAAGGCATTATTGCGGATGAATGTATTGAATTGAGCAGTGCGCATGCCAAGAAAAGAGGCGCACCTAAATTATTAAGACGTATAGAGTTTTATGATACATATAAGAAAAGAACATTCGAATTTCTGAGCAACAACTTTCATCTGGCAGCATCCACCATTGCTGCAATTTATAAAGACCGCTGGAAGATTGAGTTATTCTTTAAAGCCATCAAGCAGAATTTAAAACTGAAGTCATTTCTAGGTCGAAGCCGCAATGCGATACAAACGCAAATATGGATTGCATTAATCGCCTATTTGCTGGTGAACTTCGCTAAACACATGGCACAAGAAGAATGGAGTGTTCAGCGTTTACTGCGAATTATTCAGGTCAATTTATTTGAAAGGAAACTTTTAAGGTCACTCTTTGTGCTTGATAAAAAATGGCGAAAACAAGAAGAACCTCAATTGAGGTTCTTCTTGTGATATTTGTGGGACAGCAGTGGCAAAAAGGCTCCTTTTTTTTATGCATATTGAATCACGAGTTCAAGTTGTAATCTTTAGTTCTGCTGCAAACTTCTACATGATGGAACAAAACGAATTAAGCCAGCATAGGAATAAGTTTTGAGTATTTTAGCGCGTGAATATCAATTGTCATTTCATTCCTATTCCATTTATGCCAAATCATGGCAGTCTGCTGAAGTTAATCCAGAATTGGCACCGATTATATTGATGCATGATTCACTGGGCAGTGTGGCTTTATGGCGTGATTTTCCTGCGCAACTTGCAGCTCAGACTAAACGTATTGTATATGCCTATGACCGGATTGGCTTTGGGCAATCATCCGTCAATGACCAATCTTTGGCACTGGATTTTGTCATGTCTGAAGCGACCCATGGATTTAAGGCTGTGCTTGATTATTTTGATCTGAAACATTTTATTGTGCTCGGTCATAGTGTGGGTGGTGGAATGTCTGCAGCCATCGCTGCTGAATATCCACAGTGCTGTAAGGCTTTAGTGACCATTGCCGCGCAATATGAAGTAGAAGAACGAACTTTAGCGGGTATCCGTGCAGCCAAACAGGCATTTCAGCAAGCAGGGCAAATAGAGCGTCTAGCCAATCACCCTGATAAAGCGCAGTGGGTGCTGGATGCCTGGACTGAAACCTGGCTGGCGCCTGCATTTAAGGACTGGAATTTGCGTGAGGTGCTGCCACAAGTAGAATGCCCAAGCTTGGTCATTCATGGTGAACAGGATGAGTATGGCACGGTGGCACAGCCTCAGCAAATCTTTGCTGGAGTGAAGGGAGCAGCCGAATTGCAGATCTTGCAAGGTCTGCATCATATGCCGCATAAAGAACAACCGGAACAGGTGCTGGTGTTGATTAGTGAATTTTTAGCAGACATTGCCTAAAAGAAAAAAGCCCATCAACAGATGGGCTTTTGATTACAGTGACCGCGAGATCAGTTCTTTCATAATTTCATTGGTGCCGGCATAAATCCGGTTGGCACGGTTATCGATATAGGCATGTGCGATGGGGTATTCCATCATGTAGCCATAACCGCCATGCAGTTGCAGGCATTCATCCACGACTTTAGAAAATATTTCGGAAATTTTGTATTTCGCCGCTGCCGCAGCATCAATCCCAAGCTGTTCAGTAAGTTGTAATTCCATACAGCGGTCTAAATAAGCACGGCAGAAATCGATTTCGGTTCGTAATTCAGCCAGTTTAAAGCGGGTGTTTTGAAAGGCACTGATCGGTTTACCAAAGACTTGGCGTTGTTTGGTGTATTGCACAGTATGCGCAAATGCAGCTTCGGCTCCCGCCTGACAAATGATGGCAACCAGCATGCGTTCCCAGGCCAGTTCTTTCATCAGCATCATAAATCCCATGCCTTCCATACCCAGCAAATTTTCTTTGGGCACGCGTACATTGTCAAAGAACAACTCGCAGGTATCTTGTCCTTTCATACCAATTTTATTTAAAGGTTTACCTTTACTAAAACCGGCACGGTCAGCTTCGACCATAATTAAAGAAAGATTGGCTGAACCTTTATCACTGCTGCCCGTTTTGCAGACCACAATCGCCATGTCACACAGGTAGCCATTGGTAATAAAGATTTTCGAACCATTAATCACATACTCATTGCCATCCAGTACGGCCGAAGTACGTACTGCCTGCAGGTCAGATCCGGTTCCCGGTTCGGTCATGGCAATGGCAGTGACCACTTCACCGGAGGCCATTTTCGGTAACCAATTTGATTTCTGTTCTTCATTGCCAAAATTGAAGATGTAATTGGCTACAATATCCGAATGGAGTGAAAAACCAGTGGATGAATCCATGGCATAAGCCTGTTCTTCAATCAGGATCATGCTATAAAGACGGTCTACACCCGATCCCCCGTATTGTTCTGGCATGGTCGCACAAAGTAGGCCCATTGCACCGGCCTTGTTCCATAAATCCCGGTCGACATGCTGTTGCTGTTCATATTTGGCAATATTGGGAGCAACTTCCTTTTTATAAAATTTTCGTACGCTTTCACGAAAGGCTTCATGCTCTGCGCTAAATAAATGACGTGGCAGCATATTGGCTAAAGGTCGGATCGCAGCTGATTGCATTGTTATTGTGTCCATCTACAAAGTTATTGTTAGTTAAAAATTAGAAGATTGAGCCGCAAGCCACAATGAGATGAATGCTCAAATGTGCATATAAAATGATGAATTTGGTCAATTCGGGGAAATGGCTCGAAATAGGGGGAAGGGATAGGGTAAACTAGCAAAAATTTTCACACTATTGGGGAAAGCTATGAGCGAAGAAATCAGCTTGGAAGAACGCAAAGTCATTTATCGTGCTCGTCGCGGTTTAAAAGAAATTGATGTGTACTTTGATCCCTATGTCAAAAATCATTATTTACAGGCTGATGCAGCTGAGAAAGAGGTTTTTGCCGAGTTGGTCGCGCAAGAAGACCCAGACCTGTTAGATTGGTTTATGGAAGTTTCTGAACCCCCTCGTCCGGAAATGAGAGCCTTGATTGTCAAGTTGAAACATTACGTTCATGGCTAATCGTTGTTTTCAGCTGAAACGCAGTCGTCTGGCCTTTGTATTTCAGCTGATCATTTTTATTTTATTAATTGTACTTTTACAGCAACTCTTGCCGGCATGGTTATGGTTGCTGTGCATTTTGTTGGGTGTGCTGACCTATGCCTATGGCTTAAAAGTCCCTCAACCGATTTGTTTTGAGCATTTGCATACACGTGAATGGTCACTATCACATTTAAAATCGCAACAGGTAAAACGCGTTTCGATTAGTCATTTGGTTGATCATCAGCTTTATATAGTGGTGTATTTCCAGCATTTTCAGGAAAAGCCATTATTGATCTGGATCGATCAATTATCCTTTCAGCAATGGAAGGCACTGAAAAAACTGGCTAAATTGACCTAATTGTTAGACAGTTGTATAAAATTTATTTTAATTAAAATATTAATAATCAATAACATGAATATAGGTGTTTGTTTTTGTAAGACACTTGGATGAGAAAAATAACAAATATTGCAATTGTCAGACAATTTTTCCCCTGAATTATTTAAGCTAAATGTAAATTAAAAACACCAACAGCAAATGAGGAAATCATCATGATGATTCCAACTTGGATGTTTCTGGTGGTAGCAATTGTTTTGGCAATTGTTATTGGACGACTAGGAACCGTGCTGAAGGATCGATTTGCACAACATGAAAGCCAATAGGCTTTGACCCCTTGATAAGTAGCATGTGCCGAACCGTCGCAATGCTACTTTTTTTTTGCCCAAAATTTTTAACTTGATGGAATACAGTCAATTTCCCCAAACTCATTTCATGGCAAAGTATCAAATCTAATTAGAGTGAATACTCTTTTATTCGGATTTCGCATCTGATATGTTTGGTTGCTATGGACATAAACACAATTATAGAGGACAGGAAAATGTCGCAAGTCCAAAAAATATGCCAGGGTATGGCAGTTATCATCGTTACAAGTTCTTTCTTATCAGGTTGTTCTCAAGTAGTTAAATCAGGGGCAAATATTGCACTGGGTTTTAGTGAGAAACATATCGTACCGCCAATCTTGGCCATGGATGATGCGGATATGGCGTGTAATTCAGGCAATGCCTTGACACCAGCCATTATGTCAACCAAAGATATGGGGGCAGATCCAACCCGTATTGCGGTACTGTTATATGCTTCATCGGGAATTTGTGCTGAAAATCAGGCCTTAGAAGCAGAATTACATTATTTACGTGCCTCTAAAGCGGGGCAGGTTTCAGAAGCGCAAGATGCCCGTATTCAACAAAAACGCTGGGCTGCCATTGCTGCACAACGTCAATATGCAGGCTACCAGCTGTTAGAAAAGCGTTGGGAAGCAAAATATAATAAGGCATTGGGTGATGGATGCCCAAAAATGAAAAGTGACTTGGATCAAACCGTGTATTTGATGGGGATGATCAGTGGCTTACAGGCCATGACCAATGACATTAATTCTGGCGGTGCAGTGAATGTACCAAAAGATATCGCTGCCGTTGTTGAACGCGGTATGGTGTGCCTGGATAATGCCAAATTCTGGGGAGCACCAGAAGCGGCACGTGCAGTCATTTGGACCTTATTGCCGGGTGCAGGGGATGGCAAGCCAGATCCTTACCAGACTTTAAAACAGTCGGTACAGTTGGGTGAGCAAAAAGGGGTGCGTTTATCTCATGCCTTGTATGCGGTTGCAGCTCAAGCCAGTGGTGATGATGCCAAGATGCGTGATGCACTGAAAGCATTTGCCGCTGCCCGTACTGAAGAAAAACCGGTCAATCCCCAGTTCAGACTGGTAGACAGCATGGCACAAAATATGGTGCAGGGTATTTCAGACCGTTATTGGACTGAACATACCGGAATCCGCTCTAATGATGACGGCATGCAACATTTCTGGGATGAGAAGGACAATTCTGCAGAATTGGATGATTTGTTCACTGAAAATGAGACTGCTGCATCCTCTTAAATTGGATGGGATGAAAGAGAATATAAGAAAAGATGGGTTGGAATGATGTTTTATTTTTAATTCGTTATTTCTAAATTAGGGGGCATGCCCATGAAAGACCCGTTTCTGATGCGAAAAATTATTTTTATTGCATTTGTAATGTCTTTCTTGGCATGCCTTCAAGTTTTTGCAGATTCATTTATCTATTGGCAAGCCAGTTTGTTAAAAGAATTCTGGCGTTTATGGACTGCCCATTGGGTACATGTGGGATGGATTCATTATCTGCTGAATATGCTGGCTTTCGCCTGCTTACCTTTCATTTTTCCTCGCGTCAAAATCTGGCATTTTGTTGCTTTACTGGTATTGCTGCCGCCGTTTATCAGCCTGTGTTTTTATTATTTCTTTCCCAATATAGAAGCTTATGCGGGCTTGTCCGGGGTATTGCATGGGGCGTATGTCACCGTTGCCTGTGTGCATTTGTTGTATAGGAAAGAACGTAATTTTGCGGCATTAGTGTTGTGCCTGATTCTAGGGAAATTGATTTGGGAAAATACGGTCGGCAGTGTCGGCACAGCTGAACTGATTGGAAGTCCGGTATTGGTCGAAGCACATTTATTAGGGGTGATTGGAGGAGTAGTAATCGCCTTGGCCTATGTTTTATGGGAATATTTCGTTGAATAGTGGTGATATTGACATTTAAAACAGAAAAGAAAATACATATTGTCATTTTCATTGGTATCGAGTTAATGCAAATTTGTAGATAACAATAAAGAGATTGGATAGAGAAAGGATCTTTTCTATTCATAAAGAAGATTGGCATTGCTAAACCCCGTGTAATGGCCAAAATAAAAAATAGGAATGCACATGCAAAATGATGAAAACAACAGATCAGGATTAGGTCTGTTACGTTATATATGGACAGAGTGGATTTCGACTTTTGTCATTCTCTTACTGCTTTTGCTTACCCTCATCATCGGTACCGGTGAGATGATTCATGGACAGCTATTACGTGTGGGTGAACGTTTGTATGGCAATGAAGAAATTGGCATGCAATATTCTTTTTTACGTGCAGAACCCGCCAAACCAAGCTGTGATTTACATCCGGATATTGATGCGCAAGTACAAAAGCAAATGAAAGCCAATGCCAATGATGAGTTTGCCGATATTTTCGGTACTACCTCAGAAGCAGATGTACGGGCTTCGGTCATGGCAGGACAACAACAATGTCAGGAAAAGTATCAGTTCTATGACAAAGCCATTAAATATATGGATGATCATCCAACGATAAGAAGTTACCGTACCCTTGAAACATCATTCTTTGGTGTCTTTAAATTTGGTACTGAAAACCGTGTGATTATTTTATTGCTGATGGTTGTAGTGGCTGCAATTACCGCTTCAGTGAAGTTTCACCATATTGGTTTACGTGCGCCAACCACCAAGCTGGATTATCGCGTTTATGCCCTGTTTATGGCATTGGGTAATGGTCTGCTGACTGCATCGGTATTAAGCCAATATCACTCGATTATCAATTCAGGTGTGACTTCGACTTACGAAACACTGACTGTTTACTGGCTGTGGATTTTCCTATTTATTACTTTGACCCTGATCAGTCTGCTACAACTGTTTAAACCACCTGTAGCCAAGCAGGAAGGCAAAGGCAATCTGGGTCTGGCTTTATTGAGTGTGCCTCTGTATGCCTACATGGCATTGCTAACCGGTATTGTTTTTACCTTCGTCATGGATTATCCAATGGGGCAAGGGATTTACCTTGGAATTCTGGTGGAATTCTCCGGTATTTTCTTAAACCTGGCACTGTTTATCTGGGCGGGTATGCTATTGACCCAAACCCGGGTGATGGATTTATTCCTCGGTATTTTACGTCCTTGGAATTTGGCACCTGAAACACTGACCTGGCTGATTTTGATTGCTGCTGCTATTCCAACCGCTTATACCGGCGCATCAGGGATCTTCGTTGTGGCGGCAGGTGCAATTATTTACAAGGAAGTGTGGAATTCCGGTTCTCGCCGTCAATATGCCTTGGCCGTTTCAGCCATGTCCGGCTCATTAGGTGTGGTGATTCGTCCATGCTTGCTGGTGATCCTAATTTCGATGCTCGACAGCCGTCATGTGACTTCAGATGAACTGTTTGATCATGGTATCTATGTATTCTGGCTGACTGCTTTAATCTTCTTGGGTGTATCTCTGTATCTTGCGGAAACACGTTTCCGTGTGAATTCGCCTAAAGTGGCAGTGCCGGGCATGTTAAAAGCCATTGTGCCGGTTATTCCTTATATCGTGATCACCATTGCCGTGATTGCAATGTATACGGTGGGTCTGGATACCCAGATGGATGAATTCACTGCACCAGTGATTCTGCCGATCATTCTGATTGCTTATATTATGTTTGATAAATGGTGGGGTGACCGATTTGTGACACCACCAGACCGTCATGCTGCTTTAACCCAGGAGCATGAAAAACAATCGGCCTTTATGCGTGAACATACACCGCATGGGGGAGAGAAGTCACGCGGCTTTGCCCATTCAATGTGGTTTGCTTCGGCAGAAACCGTTGGACATATTGGTGCACTGATTATTTTGATGGCTTTGTCTGCAAGTGTAGGCGGTCTGATTGAACGTAGTGAAGTGGTTGAATTGTTACCAACGCATTTGGGTAATATCTATATTTCACTGGCCTTTATTGCACTGTTGCTGGCGATTGTCGGTATGACTACCGACCCGTTTGGCGCAGTCATTCTGGTGGCTGCAACCATTGCACCCGTAGCCTATGAAAATGGTATTCATCCAATTCATTTCTGGATGATTGTACTGGTCGCATTTGAGTTGGGTTATGTGACTCCGCCCGTGGCGCTGAATCATCTCCTGACCCGAATGTCGGTGGGTGATGATGAGGTTCGTGCTGCCGATGCAGAAGCAAAGGCCAAATATACCAAGTTCTATTACCGCTATGAGCGCTGGTTATTGCCGATTATGGTGCTGTTCCCATCCTTACTGATTGTGACTTATGCGCCGTATATTTTTAAACTATTCGGCTGGTATCATTAATTTTAACTGAATAAAAAGCACCTTCGGGTGCTTTTTTATGTCTTACTTATATTTGGAAAATCGGCCTGAATGATTAAGCTGAGCGCTTTTGAATTAAGGGACTACAAAGAATAATAGCACTCAAAATCAGCCCGAAGCCCATCAGGCTATAATGATCAGGTGTTTCTTGCCAGAATATAAAGCCCCAGATCCCGGCAAAAATAATCGCAATATAATTTACCGGTCCAATTTGTCCGGCAGGGGCGAGTTTATAGGCATTGGACATCAAAATTTGGCTGATATTGGCAAGCAGACCCGCGCCAATCAAGAAACCCAGTTCAGTCCAAGTATAAGGACGCCATAGCCAGAACATCGGAATCATGGAAATGAGAGTGCCTATAAAGCAGAAATAAAACACGATTTTTTCTGGCGATTCGGTACTGGTGAGTGCACGTACTGTCACAAAGGCCATGGCCGCCAAGAAGCTTGCCCCCAGACCAATCACTGACATCTGGTTAAACATGCCTGCATCTGGCTTGGCTACAAATATCACCCCGGCCAGGCCAATGGCTGCCGCGAGCAGCATGGATTTGGTGATTTTTTCTTTCAGGAATAACCAGGCAATCAGTGGAATAAAAATCGGAGAAGAGTAGGTAAACACCATGGCATTGGACAGTTTTAAATGGGCAATCGCATAAAAGAAACCATACATGGCAATCAGTCCGATCACGGCACGCCAGCTATGCATCCAGATTTTTTCCGTCTTAAAAAATCCAATACCTTTGCTAAAAATCAGAGGCAGAAAAATAAACAGACCGACAAAGTTGCGGAAAAAAACAATGGTGGGGTTGTCTACGGTGTGCGATGCATAACGGATACATACGCCCATCAGGGAAAACAGAAAAGCAGAGCAGGTGAGAAAGCTAAGTGCCTTGATTAAATTAAGGTTGCTTCTTGGGATGGGCATTAAACAAATTCAGCTAAAATATGTGCCGATATTTTAGCTGAAATTTCACGCATTATAATGATTGTTTTTGAGCCAGTTGGGCTTCAAGTAATTTAATCTGTTCTTGTTTGAGGGCAATCAGCTCGTCGGCATCGGTATGTTGTGCTTTCAGCATGGTTTCTTGCTCATGGAGCTGGTTCTGGATATCGTCCAGTTTGGCCACTTCTTCTTTGACCAAAGAAGCATTTTCTGAAACTGGCGCTTTCAGAATTTTTTCATCCACCAGTTGAATGGTTTCTGGATCGCTTTTAGCAGCAGCTACTGGCGGTTCTGCGGTAGTAGGTGGTGCCGGTTTTACAGGAGCGGTCAAGCTGGCTCCTTCATGTTCAGGCAGTGTTTCGTTTGAAGTTGCAAAAAACCATTGATATGCCAAAAAAAGCACAATGATTGCAACCAATCCCCCAGTAATGCCCAATAAAAGTTTTGGGCTATTTCTTTGATCTAATGTCATAGTGAACCTGTTTTTATTTAGGCTGACGTGGTTTGAACTGAATGACACCAATCTCATCCGGCAGTTCCGGCATTTGTGGTTCATCGACATGCGTTGGCCGATTTTCGTTATAGCCACAGTCGATACATTCAATCCATTCATCGTCGCCAGAAGTTAGCATGACAACCCGATCTAGCGCTTCACATTTTGGACATTTAGCACCTGCAATGAAACGACGTTTGATAGTCATCATCCTAACCTTCTGAACAATCTTAGATCCCTAGTTTAAGCGTTTTTAGAGGGCTGCGTCCAACCTTGATGACGTAATAACGCATCTATTTTTGGCTCGCGTCCGCGGAAATTGATAAACGCATCAAGTGCTGTATCTTTTCCGCCAACTGCTAGAATAAATTGACGAAATTCTTTTCCGGTCTGTATGTTAAAAATTCCTTCCTGTTCGAAACGATCGAAGGCATCACTGGCCAAAACTTCGGCCCATTTGTAAGAGTAATAACCTGCGGCATAGCCTCCAGCAAAAATATGGCTAAAGCTATGTTGAAAACGGTTATAACTTGCCGTTGGTGCCACAGCATATTTTTGACGGATTTCATCCAGCGTCGCTTGCACCTGTTCGGCATTTAAAGCAGAACTGTGCTTGTGAATAGACAGGTCAAACAGGGCAAATTCGATCTGACGCAAGGTTTGCATGCCGGACTGGAAGAAACGTGCATCCAGCAAGGATTTAAGCAGATCCTGAGGTAAATGCTGCTTGGTTTCGATGTGTTCACTCAGCAGATCGAGGCTGTCGGTATCCCAGGTCCAGAACTCCATAAACTGGCTAGGTAGTTCGACCGCATCCCAATCTACGCCGTGAGTCCCTGCAACCGCAATATGATCGACTTCGGTCAACAGATGATGCAGGCCATGACCAAATTCATGGAACAGGGTGTTCACTTCATCATGAGTGAGCAATGCCGGCTGATTACCAACCGCAGGGGTAAAATTGCAGACCATGTAGCAAATCGGTTTTTGTAAGCCATCCTTGGTTTGCATGCGTGAACGGAAACCGCTCATCCAGGCACCACCGCGTTTGCTACTGCGTGCGTAAAGATCGAGGTAGAAGCCACCGACTACGCTGCCTTGATCTTCCAGTTCAAAATAGCGTGCATCGGGATGCCAGACAGGCGCTTCACGTTCCACAATGTTGATGCCATATAGACGGTTCACAATGCTGAACAGGCCTTGCAGGATTTTCGGTGCAGGGAAATATGGTTTGAGGGATTCCTGCGATAAATTGAATTGTTGCAGTTTCAGTTTTTCAGAATAGTAGCCAGTGTCCCAAGGTTGTAACTCGAGAATGCCGTCCTGAATGGCAATGGTTTTTAATTCGGCAATTTCTTTGCTGGCCGGTGCTCGTGCATGTTCAGCCAGGTCAACCAGAAATTTATCTACGGTTTCGACATCGGGTGCCATTTTGCTGGCCAGCGATAGCTCGGCAAAATTAGCAAAACCTAATAACTGGGCCATTTCATGACGCAGACTTAAGATTTCTTCCATCACCTGGGTATTGTCAAATTCAGGATGATCAGACAAGTCGGAGGCACGAGTGGTATAGGCTTTATACAGTTCTTCACGTAAGGCACGGTCATCGGCATAGGTCATGATGGCTAGATAAGCCGGAATGTCCAAAGTCGCTACAGCCTGATCAAGTTCGCGTTGCTGACCATATTGTTTGAGTAGGTCTATGCTGCTTTGCGGTAAGCCTTTGAGTTGTTTTTCTGTCAGAGGTTTGAAGTAGATTTGGGTAGCATCGAGGACATGGTTGGAGAAGTCGGAAGAAAGCTGCGACAAACGTGCAGAAATTTCTGCATAGCGTTTTTTCGCTTCACCTTCTAAAGCCACACCGGAAAGTTTGAAATCACGTAGCGCCAGTTTAATGGCACTTTGATGAGCTGCAGGAAGGGTGCTAAATACGGACGAGTCATGCACATGCTGATAGGTTTGATACAGTACCGTATGTTGACCCAGTTGAGTGTAGTATTCGCTTAATGCTGGAAGTAGGGATTGATAAAGTTCACGTGTTTCTGTGTTATTCATCACGGCATTGAGATGTGACAGCACGCCCCAAGCTTCACTCATGTTGTTTTCCAGCGTATCGACCTGTTCCAGAATATTCAGCTGCGCCTGAGCATCCTCTGGAACTGCGGCTAAATCTTTTAAAAAACTTTGTCCTTGTTGAATGGCCTGTTCAATCTGCTGTTTTAAATCGGCCAGTTGAATTTGATCAAATTGTGGAACGGGCAAGGTCGCCTTTTCTAAAGTCATTTCTATACGCCATATCATTTATAAAGTTAATAGTAGATGTAAGGCTTAGAAAGGGTTAAATCAAGGGCTATTATTTTTCAGTCGGTAAATACTTTCCAGATCAGACTCAATAAAAAGCCCTACCGAAGTAGGGCTTTTATCGAAAAATTATTCTATCTTGGCTTTCGCATTCGACTTTTTCTTTTTCGGCTTAGATTTTTTCTTCAGCTTGTCTTTGGCTTTTGCATCCGACTTGGCTGAAGATTTTTTATCTGACTTTTTAGCCAAATCAGCTGATTTGTTTTTTGGCTTTTTCTTGCGAATTGGCTGTTCACCATCTTCACTCACCACGGCCTTAGCACGCGGGTTAAAGACTTCTTCTGTCGTTGTCTTGGCCACACGTGGCGCACGGCTTTGAATCGCACGGCCGGCATGAGTCAGCTGTTGCAACAATTGAAAATCAATCTTGCGATCTTCCAGATTCACGGCTGCCACTTTAATTTTGACTTCATCGCCCAAGCTAAAGGTTTGACCGCGATTTTGACCGACCAGGCTTTGGCTGGCTTGGTCATAAACAAAGAAGTCATCGCCCAGTTGGCTGACATGAACCATGCCATCGACATACAAGTCTTTTAAGGTCACGAACAGGCCAAACTCAGCCACGGCACTGATGATGCCGACGAATTCTTCACCTAAATGCTGCTGCATATAGTGACATTTCAGCCAGGTGGTGACCGAACGTGATGCTTCATCGGCACGGCGTTCCGTTTGTGAGAAATGTTCGCCAGCATCATCTAAAGCTGCACCCGAAAGCGCGAAAGGCTTTTGTTTTAAATGTGCTTTGATGGCACGGTGCAACAACAGGTCAGGGTAGCGACGAATTGGTGAAGTGAAATGTGTATAGGCATCATAAGCCAAACCAAAATGTCCGGCATTGTTTGCGCCGTAATAAGCCTGCATCATCGAACGCAATAATACTGCATGAATGCTTGGTGCATCAATACGGTCTTTGGTGGCTTCAATCACTGCTTGATAATCTTTTTGCGTTGGCTGTTCAGGGAAGGGCAAGCCCAGCAATTTCACATATTCACGCACTTTCTGGATACGTGAAAATTCAGGTGGCTCATGCACACGGTACAACATAGGAATGTCATTTTCCAAGGCATATTCTGCGGCTGCAACGTTGGCCAGCAACATACATTCTTCAATCAGTTTGTGCGCTTCATTACGTGAACGCGGCAAAATTTCCTTGATTCCACCGAGTTCGTCAAAGGTCATGTAGGTTTCGACCGTTTCGAATTCCATGGCATGACGCTCTGCACGCAAACCTTTGAGGGTCTGATAGAGCTGGAACAGGGTATTCAACGACTTGTGCACACTGCGGTCTTCAGGAATCGCATCGCTTTCGCCATCAAAATATTGCGCCACCTGAGTATAGGTTAAACGTGCTTTGGAATGCATCACCGAGGGATAGAACTGGAAGCCGGTAACTTTACCTGCGCGGGACAAGGTCAAATCACAAACCATACATAGGCGGTCGACATGTGGATTCAGCGAGCACAAGCCATTGGATAGGGCTTCCGGCAACATCGGCAGCACAAAGTGCGGGAAATACACCGAAGTCCCACGTTCTTTTGCTTCATCATCCAGCGGTTTGTCATTACGTACATAATGGCTCACATCAGCAATCGCTACCACCACGCGGTAACCGCCACCCGGACGTTTTTCGGCATAGACTGCATCATCAAAGTCGCGGGCATCTTCACCATCAATGGTGACTAGGGCCAAGTCACGTAAATCGATACGGCCTTCGCGGTCCTGTTGGTTCGGTTCTTTAAAGTGTTCGGCATCGCGAAGCACTTCTTCCGGAAATTCGTAAGGTAAACCAAATTCTAAAATGGTTTGCGGAATAATGATTTCGGTATCGGCTTTATCCGCCATGGATTGCACGATGTGTCCTGTCGGCAATTCTTCCCGGGTCGGGTAGTCATCAATCGCCACCCGAACAGAATCACCCACTTTGACTTGGGCGTGTTCAATCAGTTCTTTTTCTAAAGTAATTGGCTGATGGGCATTCGGATTGCCTGGCTGAATAAAGTATTCGCCGTCATACACCGCAACTTTACCAATAATCTGTTTGACCCGATGTTGCACGACCTCAGTAATAAAACCCCAAGCTTTACCTTTACGGTCTACCGAGGTTTGGCGCACTTTTATGCGATCACCATTAAATACCAAACGGAGTTCGCGTTCAGGTAATAAAATGTCATCATGATCGGCAATTGAGGCACTGCCCAAACCTTTGGAATTGATATAGACGGTGGCTTCATGAGTCGGCTGGCTGGTTGCGAGTAGGAACTTAAATCCATCTTTCATCAACTGACCATCGCGTACCATGGCACTTAAACGATGGCTGAGTGCTTCTATACTTCTTTCATCTGCAATATTAAAGTATTCCACTAAATCTGCATGAGATTGTGGTGCTTGTAATTTTTCAATCGTTTCTGAAATGAGAATACGGCTTGGAATAGGATTGTCATAACGTTCGGCTTCAGCCTTAGCTTCAGGGTCGACCCAATTTTTCATAATGTCTTTGGCTTCATGTCAGAAGATAGGATTAGCATAAGTCATGCTGCAGGATACTGCACGTAAATGATTGCAATATTGTGTTTTTCAGTCCTAATTCTAACGCGAAGCAGCATATTTCACAGTAACAACTGCCGAATAACCGGGAAAAGTACGCGCTCAACTCGAAAATTGTTTAAAAAATAGTTGATTGATCAAAAATATCAGAAATTTTTGAAATGTGACTTGAAGAAATTAACTTTAATTTGTATTATGGCGGCTCGTTACGGTGAGGTGGCCGAGTGGCTGAAGGTACTCCCCTGCTAAGGGAGCGTGGGTCTTAAAGCCCACCGAGGGTTCGAATCCCTCTCTCACCGCCACGAATAACTTGAAATGCGCTCATAGCTCAGCTGGATAGAGCACTTGGCTACGAACTAAGGGGTCGGGAGTTCGAATCTCTCTGAGCGCACCAATCAAGTTAAACGTAAATGTAACGAATGCTGAAAAGCAACTCAAGTACGCGCTCATAGCTCAGCTGGATAGAGCACTTGGCTACGAACTAAGGGGTCGGGAGTTCGAATCTCTCTGAGCGCACCAACTTGAACACATCGACAGATGTAAAACTGGAAAAAACCGCACATGTTGCGGTTTTTTTGTGTCTGAATTTTATAGAATTGAAATAAATGGGCGGAAGGATAAAAATAAGGATTAGGCTACAGAATAAACAAAATGAAGCCCTAATATGAGAAAATAATTATGAGAAAAATAATTGTTCAGGAATTTATGACTTTAGATGGTGTGATTCAAGCACCGGGCGGACCACAGGAAGATCCATCCAGCGGCTTTAAATATGGTGGCTGGGTTGCTCCTTATTTTACCAAGCAAGACTCGGTGATCAATACCATCATGCAAAAATGGATGCAGTCCACCGATATTCTTTTGGGAAGAAACACCTTTCAGATTTGGGAACCTTATTGGCCAAAGCATGCTGAAATGTGGGCGGGAATCAACGAGGTCACCAAGTATGTGATGTCCAACAGTCTGGATCATTCAGACTGGCAAAACTCTGTGTTTTTGAAAAATGTGGATGATGTGAAAAAGCTCAAAGCGTCAGAAGGTGAGGATATCAAAGTGCATGGCAGCGCGCATATGGCACAGACGCTTTTTCAACATGATCTGGTGGATGAACTGTGTTTGATGACTTTTCCAGTTATCCTCGGTACAGGTAAACGTTTATTTGCCGAGGGTGCAACTGCGACGGCTTTTGAATTAACCGATCACTTGGTCACGTCTAGTGGTGTGATGTTTACTTGTTACCAGCGGGCAGGCGAAGTGAAAACTGGCACAGTGGGGTAATGATTAATGATTCAATTCTTTTTATCAGTATGACCATTTACAGTATGCAAATGTAGTACAGCAGGATTAAATTAATTTTTTTTGTTTAAAAAATAGATGAAAAATCCAATTTTGCCCAATAACTGTCCACTTGATTATGTATTTGTTAAAAAGCACTTAACAGAGTGTTAAAAACGCGTATAATGCACCACATCAAGACGTCGCGCTCATAGCTCAGCTGGATAGAGCACTTGGCTACGAACTAAGGGGTCGGGAGTTCGAATCTCTCTGAGCGCACCAACTTGATCACATCGACAGATGTAAAACTGGAAAAAACCGCTTAATTGCGGTTTTTTTGTGCCTAGAATAAATTAAATGTGTTAAACAATTATTTCATTTTCTGCTTAATCTTTAATGCCAATACGGTATTGCCACCCAAGGCTGGCAACATGTCGTGATAAGGCGTGCTTCGCATCGGCCGAAGTAAAAACGGCGTCTGGTCATGAATTTTCATGGCACTGGTGACCTTGAATAAGGTGCCTGTACCTTGCGGAATCAACTGTATTCCACCTTTCACAAACTGTAAATCACCTCCAACGGCGTGAAACTCATTTTCCAGACTGTTCGGATAGTCAAAACGCAACTTTCAATACCGGAAATAGTCCATTGTATTGGCTGTAGTTGCTTAAAAGTCTGGCCACATTCTGGCTATTTGTAGGAACAACGACCGCACCAGTATAAAACTTACCGATCATGCTTTGCTGATTTTTTAGCGTGGGTAAAGTAATGGATTGTGCAGGATGTACATAAATCAAAATAGAGTTTGCAGTCAGGTCTGCCAGTACTTGGGCCTTGCCCTGAAATACACTCAGGCTACTTGGAATCTGTTCTTTCCATGGAATAATTTTAGCTGAGACTTGCGTACGGATCAGGCAACCCAGCATCAGCAAACAGCATTTATTTTTATTGTTGGGCATATCACATCCTGTTTATGCATTTTTCTGAGTGAGTGCTGATGTTTTAAGCAATTTTAAAACAATTGTGAAGCAAGCTTATGTAATTTAAGCGGGCAAAAACGATAAGGAAAATGTTGAATCTGGTGTAATATCTAGCACAATTGTTGTAATAATTTGATGATCAATCATGTCAGAAACCAAGCCGGCAGTATCGCTACGTTATTCCTTAAGCCTGGAAGAATCACAAGATGGTTTTGCCCTTGCTACATTTGGTAAAAAGCAAATTACCCGTTTTATTACGCCACTGGTGAGTATCGGAATTATGGTCTGGGGATTTTACCTCGGCTTTAATGATGTAGGCCGCTATTATGTTGCACTCGGCGCGTTCTTTTTAATTTTACAATTGCTGATGCGTTACTGGTTTTTACCGATGATGTTTAAGCGTCAATTTGTGAAATATCAGTTTGGTAAAAGTGAACAGGGCATCGAATTATTTCAGGATTATGCAGAAATCTATGCCAATGGCCGCAAGCAAATTTTCAACTACAGCGAAGTACAGAACTTTGCGGTGGGCAAGCTGACTTATATGATTGAATTGAAAAATCGTACTGTGGTGATTGTGCCGAAACGTGCTTTTGAGCAATCTGCCGATCAAACCGTATTTGAAAATACCTTCAAAAAATAAGCTTTAAATATCGTAACAATGAAATAAAAGGGAAGATCATGAATACTCGTCCATCGAAGATTGTCTGTGTCGGTCGTAGCTATGCAGACCATGCCAAAGAATTAGGCAATGCCATTCCTGATCGTCCGGTTTTATTTATCAAGCCACCGAGTGCTTTAGCGGCATTGCAAGAAGGAATTTCCTGGAATCCGGCCTGGGGCAATTGTCACTATGAATGTGAACTCAGCCTGCGGATTGACCGTACTTTAAAAGCGGAAACCGATCCGGCTAAGGCGCTGGAAGCTGTGGGTGCGGTAACTTTAGGCCTGGATTTAACCTTGCGTGAGTTACAGGATGAGCTGAAGAAAAAAGGTCAGCCTTGGGAACGTGCCAAAGCATATGACGGTTCATGTCTGTTGGGGGATTGGGTGGAATTGTCTGAAGTCAAAGACTGGAAAGATGTGCATTACACTTTGCATGTGAATGATGAGTTACGCCAAAAAGGCGACACTGCACTGTTGATTTTTGACATTGCAACTTTACTTGCCGACATTAGTCAGGTCTTTACCTTGGAAGAAGGTGATGTGGTGATGACGGGTACACCTGCGGGTGTGGCAGCATTAAAAGCGGGTGATCAACTGAGCATGGCTTTACAAGGTCAATCAAAAGAATTCGTTTGGACAACTTTTGTAAAATAAGTATCCCATTCTTAAAAAAGGCTGCTTTAAGGCAGCCTTTTTAAGTTCTTAATTTTTATATGATGGTCAGTTTGCATGGTCGGATCAGACATTTTTGTCTGCTAATACTTCGGCGTAGTCATTGAAAAAGCCGGCATGTTTGAATAATGCTGATCAGTTAAGGGGTTTAGAAATAGACTCTTTAATTTTTTAGTAATTCATGACGGAGTCTTACCGTTTTAAATAAAGCCCTTGCAGATCATTTGTTACTTTGGTTTCGCCCTGAGAAGCATTGCTTCGTAAGACCAAAGGCATTTGTCATCCGCAAAACTCGTCAGCCACTATCAACTAGCAAACTTGTCGCAGAAACAATCATTTTTTAATCTTGCGGTGCAATGCACCTCATGCCTCAAACAGTTGCGGATGACTTTTCCACATATCCAATACAGTCATGAATTTAAAAAAGAAAATGCCAGTCAATTTCTTGGTTGACTGGCATTATGCATGTTTGAAGGCTTTTTATGATCTGGTCAAAGTGAGTTAAAACTACTTCTTTTCAAAAATAGCCGACAGTGGAATGGAGAGTTTTGCAGCCAGATAATCATCAGATTCGACCAAAGCCGGGCCGAGTTTTTGCATCCATTCATCATCTGCACGGATATTGCCGACATCTTTGCGCAAGGGCAGCGGATAAGGCAACTGTTTATAGAAACTCCAGAAATCGACTTGAGCCAAATTGCGCGCAAGAATGTACTCATCATTATCGGTGCGCTTGACCAGGTTTTGCTTTTCTAGCATCAGCACATAGGTAGGCCAGCGTCCAATTTCATCACGGCCTAAAACTTCCAGGGCTTCTTCATCCGAAACACTGTCGCCACTTTGTTGCTTTTTATAAAACAACTCCAGCAAATCTAACAGCATGATCACGGGATGATACTTTTGCTCTTTACCTGAATTAAATGCGGTGAGGGCATAACTGATTTCGACCCCAAGCAAAACAATATTCCAGGACAGGAAAATCCATAACAGGAAAATCGGTACCGCAGCGAATGCGCCATAAACAATTTCATAACTGGTGAAATTGGTCATGATCAGCCCGAATAAATCTTTTAATAATTCGAACACCACTGCGCTGAATGTACCCGCAATCAGAGCCGCTTTAATCGGCACACTACGGTTGGGGATGGTCCAGTTTAAAATAAAAAAACCCAAAATGGTCAGGGCAAAGGAAATGAACCATAAGACGAATTCGCCGTTGACTTCATAACCAGTAAAGTTGTCACTCAGCACATTTAATGAGGCAACGGTAGAGGAAATCACAAAGGCACTGCCTAACAGGATCGGACCAAGTGAAATAATGGTCCAGTAACGCATAAATCCAATAATACCGCCTCGCGTTTCCTTGACTCGCCAAATCCGGTTAAATACAGTCTCGATACTGGAAAGCATCATCACTGTGGTGATAAACAGGAATAAGATACCAATTACAGTCAGGTTGCTGGATTTATCGGTAAAGGCATTAAATGCCTTGTCAAAAGCAATGGTGGTTTTGGGTAAAAAATTGCTATAAATCAGTTGTTGTAATTGTTGCCGTGCCGGTTCCAAGGCTTTAATAGAAGAAATGATGACCAGAAAAACCGTCAGCATGGGCACCACTGCAAACAGGGTGGTATAGGTAAGTGATGCGGCCTGATCACGGCAACGATCTGCTTCAAAACGTCTGATTACAAATAAAACAAACTGAAACCAGGTCTCGTCATAAAAAGGAAGTTTTTTTAAATACTTTTCTAACATAACTATAAAGTCTCAATTTTTTTAATCATCTTTATGAACTTTCATGAACAAGCTTAACCAAAAAATGGGAAAAATACCGTATAGTTTTTATCTTTAACTTTGTTTATTAAAATTATGCAGCCTTATGTCCTTGTTTTATATTACAGCAAATATGGTTCGACCAAAGAAATGGCGTATTTAATTGCCAATGGTATTGAATCTACAGGTATGGCTGTAAAAATTCGTACGGTGCCCAATTTATCAACTGTAGTGAAGGAAGCTGAGCCGAGTATTCCTGCCGAAGGAGACATTTACTGTAGTTTAGATGATTTGGCAAACTGTTCAGGTCTGGCTTTAGGTTCGCCGACCCGTTTTGGCAACATGGCCAGCGAGATGAAATATTTCTGGGATCAGACCACCAGCCTGTGGCTCAATGGGGCATTACATCAAAAGCCGGCCTGTGTCTTTACCTCATCAGGTTCGATGCATGGCGGGCAGGAAAGTACCTTGCTGAGCATGCTCCCCCCATTGTTCCATCACGGCATGATGATTATGGGCTTGCCGAATGCCAATCCGGCATTATCCAATACCAAATCGGGGGGTACGCCGTATGGTGCCAGCCATGTCAGTGGTCCACGCCATGATTTGGGTCTCAGCCAGGATGAAAAAGTCTTGTGTGAAGAGCAGGGTAAACGCTTGGGTGATGTGGTTAAAAAATTACAGGCAAATTGATCTGTTTTAACTTTAGACAGCGAGTTTAAGAGGCACGCTTTCTGGATGACATCGCATAAACTCCTGTAGATATAAAAAA
Organism: Acinetobacter sp. SM34; assembly: GCF_022012365.1. NCBI lineage: Bacteria > Pseudomonadati > Pseudomonadota > Gammaproteobacteria > Moraxellales > Moraxellaceae > Acinetobacter > Acinetobacter sp. SM34. The sequence continues at coordinate 180,444 of NZ_JAKLTP010000005.1, forward strand.
AGACCATTCGTCAAATGAAGGGTCTTTTTTTATTACGAGATAAAATTTGAGTACTTAAAGATTTATTCTTTTTCTTTAAAGCGATGGTTGCATTTCAGGCATTTGTAATCTAAAAACACATTTTTATCAATAATCACCCCGGCTTTCTTGCCGAAGATATTGCCTAACACGCCACCAGTCACACCTGCTGCAATGGCACCGACAAAAGTTCCCACTGTGCCGCCAAAAATAACCCCTAATGGCCCAGCAACGGCGCCAATCGCTGCACCAGTTGAAGCTCCGGTAGCCGCGCCACCGACTGTTCCAGCGGTTGCACCAGCAGAGGTGAGCAGAATACCACTAATGGTCTTGAGTCTTTTTTCGTGATCACGTTTTTCTACTTCAGACGATCCGCATTTAGGACATTGCATAGGTTTTTCCATCAACGATTGATATTTGCTTATCTTAAGTTCATGTGTGATATGGAATTACATCCAGATAAGCTGGTATTCATTACATGTTGCTAAACAGTATGTCTGTTCTGAATCCTGATGTCAGGAACATTTCATACCAACTTGATTCTAGAAGAAGTAAATACAAAGAAGTTTATCTGAGTTGTAAATATATTACTTCTTCATCTAATGCGGGCGATCCCTGAATTATTTTTGGGTAGTGCTGATCCCTAAGATGATGAAAAATCCCTTAATTGAATGTCCTGCAATTCAAAACATGAATATGCTGCACTGGTTATCCCAGGAAGCTTAACGACACTAGTGTTTTCGATTGTAGCGTGAGGCGTTTTGAAGCGGAAGTGCCGTATAACGCCTATCTGGCATATTGCTTCCACACTCCCTATTTATCTCAAAATTTCTATATAAATAATCTTAATTGTGATTAGTTTTTTATATTTATAGCAAAATGCGACACGGTTCTAGTTTTGATAAATATGCTAAGAAAATTAAAGTTTACAACTCCATAAAATTGAAGCGGTTTGATAAATTAAGTTTTTTGAATAAAATTTCTTGTTTTAATTAATATAAAAAATATATTAATTAAAACAGGTTTTGATGTGAATTTTAAAATTTAAAAATTTTTTACATAATGATTTCTTACAATTCAAAAAATAATAATAAATAACATTTGTTAAATTAAAACAAAAGGATATTTTAATTATAAAAACAAAAAACAGCTAAAACCGGATAAATTTAGCACTTTGTTTTTTTTATGTGATTTAATCTTTGTTAGATAAATTAAAAATTACTAATTAAACATTACTAAATGAAAAATAAATAAACATCTTCGATCAAAGGATGGTAAACATTATGAGAATATCAGTGATCAATGTTGGTTTATTTTGTTTATGTTTTCTGAGCAACGCTTATGCAACATCTGATGAGTGGAGTCAGCGCTGGAAAGCATCAAGTACCCGTTCCAGTGAGAATTTAACCCAAGCCAATCTGATCGAACTCATGGATTCAGATTATTATTCTGGACTAGGAAAGACCACAATAAACAGTACATCGACAAGTTCTATAGGTACAGTTAATTCATCTACCAGCAATGTAAATGTAAACGGTTCAAACAACGGTGTAGACATTTCGAATGATACTGCCAATGACGGTTCTGTAAATTCGACGACCACTCAAAATAACCAGCAATGTCCTAACTTAAGCACCCAACCGGGAGAATCGCTATGCTGAATTTTCCTGGGTTGAGTAGAAGAAAAATATCTTCTGTGAGCATCGCCATCATTTTTAGCCAACTTATGACCGGGTGCACGGGTATGGCGCTTTCCAATAAGGAGCCAGTCAGCCTGGTACAAGGCCCACCGATTACTGATATTTTTACCCCTTTTGATCTGGCCTTATCCTGCCTGAAAGGGCAACTGCGCAATGATGTCAGTTTCTCTGTTGGCGCGATTCTGGATCAAACCGGCAAAGATGTGGTGACCAATGGCGGCAGTGGCAAAATGGTGACCCAAGGTGCCGGAGATATGGTGCAATCTGCATTGTTTCAGGCTGGGGTCAGCTTATTGAACCGGCGTGATCCTCGAATTATCGAAAGCGAAGCCAAGTGGGGAATTCGTGACCCAAGGCAAATCCAGGCATCGGATTATTATGTGACCGGCAGCATTAACAGTTTGGACTTTATTCCTGGCGGTGGTTTGGACATGCAGATTGGCGGTGTCGGCCCCAATTACAGTCAAACCCGAATTATGGTCGGTTTAGATTTATCTCTGACAGATACGCGCAGCAGTAAAGTCGTTGCCAATGTCTCGCTGCAGAAACAAATTGCAGCACAGGATTACGGTATAAATTCCGGCAGGTTTGCTGGCCATACGTTATTGAATATTCAGATCGGAAAAGGGGAGAGAGAAGCGACAAACTTTGCCTTGCGCCAAATGCTGAATCTGGCCACTTTTGAATTGCTCAGTCAGGTCATCCCGCCTGCAACGTTTGAAAGCTGCCGTGCTGCAATACCGCCTGAATTTGGTCAATTAAATTTAACCCGAAGTTCTGTTGCCCTGCATAAATACAAGCAAAGTCAGCAGCCCAATACTGCGGATTCAAGTAGCTCTCTTCTGGAATCATCCTCACATCAAACAGATTCATCCGATGAGAAAAATAAGTCGACCAACTCACCCAGCAAAGATACTAAGCCGCCTAAGCATAAAGAATCTGAGGTGATTAAAAATCCTGAAGCGGAACCAGAAATGAGCAAACAGGACCTGATTAAATACATCAGCAAGAAACAGCGTACCTCTTCAAGCAAAATGAATGAAGAAAACGGCAATAAAGAAAAAGAAGAGCAGAAGACCGCGATGCTGTGGGATGCAAATCCAGCAGTCATAGAAAACTATTGGTCAACCACTCAGCGCGATTAAAAAAATATGTAAAAAATGGGCTCGCTCCCATTATAAGAGAAAGTGCTTAGCGAGAAGTACTTCAAAACGAGAAAAGGAAATAACCATGAATAAGTCTATCAAAACAATCGTCTTATCCGTCGCCTTCCTGTCCAGCGCAGCTATGGCAAATGCTCAAAATAACAATGTAACTGTAGATACGGGGTTGCAAGCGACCCTCAATCTTTTATCTCAAAGGACTGCAAATGGTAGTGCGCTTAACCTTGCCATCAATACCAATAATATTGATGCAACCGTTAACACATCTGGTCGCTATAATGAACTTGAGAGTGTGGGTAACACTATCGCGGTAGAAACTTCCGCACTGGGTGCTGTGAACACAGGCAGTATCAGCTTACAGCAAGGCAACCTGACTGCTTTGAATACCGGTACAGTAGATGCAACGCTTGATGCTGAAAGAAGTGCGGCACGTAGTTTGGAAGAATGGCGTTCTGAACGGTCATCAGAGTTCGAAAGCTCTATCAGCACGTCATTGAATACCGATACTTATGATCAATTCTCTGAAACCCTGAGCAATTACAGCGCAGCGAATTTAGCCATTAATACCGGGGCTATTGATGCATCTGTCAATTCACGCGGATTTGAGAATCATATTGAAGGTATCAAAACTTCTGCTATTGGTGCTGTGAACACCGGCAGCATTACTGTTACCGTAAAGTAAATCCACCGTTCAATATGATCCAAGGTCTAACTATTTGCGGATAGTTAGACCTTCCTTTATCTTACAATAATATAAATTGTTAATTTAGTCCTTTTGTAGATTTCTTAGCACCTTTATTATCCGAAATAATCTCCGATTTATAAAAATTACGCTGATTTGTACGCTTCTGCACAAATCAATTTGGGGCTTTCGTACCTTATATCATCGCATTACAATTTCCTATGATGTTAAATATAGAGCAGGAAGCTTTAGATAAAATAAGAAAATAAATGATAAGGAATGTGAGATGTAACAGGAGTTATACTGAGCGAACCAATACGAAAAACCTCGACAGGATGTCGGAGAGATAAAAAATCAGACTATTAAGAGGTTTTTATGCAAGTGTGGTTAAGTAGTGAATCAAGTAAAGAAGTATTAAATGAAGAACAATTAACACAATTGAGGCTTGCTCGCAATTATGTGGAGAATACACTTAAAAGTGGACTTGAACATAAGACTTACGATCTACCTTTAGATAGTTGGGACTGTATTACGGTAATGATGGGTCCAGGAGGCTTTGAAGAACGGGTCATGTATTCATTTAAAAAAAAGATTATGGATTTTCGCTTAAAAATAAATCATGAGGAATTTAATTCAACGGATGATTTAGGACGCCAAAAACTTATTTTTGAAATGATGCTCAGAAGTTTAGATTTGCTTAAAATTAAATTTGAAAAGGTTAGACCTAAACTTGATGAAAAAGTCTATGAAGAGCTTGAAAGACTTAAAAAAGACTTTTTAGAGATTGCAAACATTAAATAGTCAGTGATTTGGGAGAAACCGATCAAGATATCTATCTCACATACAGTCTTTTATAACAAAGCCACATACAAAAAAAGAGCGCCTAAGCGCTCTTTTTAAATTCAGTTCGAAACTTAGTCACGAACAAATTCAACCGTACCATTCTCTAAAGATTTAACACGTGCCAAAGATTCAACACGGTAACCTTTATCGAGTAACAATTGGCGGCCCGGCTGGAAAGATTTTTCAATCACAATCCCAATACCGACAACTTCGGCATTCGCTTGATGAATCAAATCGGCAAGACCTAAAGCTGCTTGACCGTTTGCCAAGAAGTCATCAATGACTAAAGCTTTATCGCTCGAGTTAATGTGCTTGTTGGAAATGGCGATGGTGCTTTCAATCTGTTTAGTGAAAGAGAACACTTTAGAACGGTATAAATCATCTTTTAAGGTTAAAGATTGATATTTACGTGCAAAGATTACAGGCACGCCAAGTTCTAAACCAGCCATTACTGCTGGAGCAATACCGGAAGCTTCAATTGTAATAATCTTGGTGATTCCTGCATCTTTAAAACGTGCAGCAAATTCTTTACCAATTTGCTGCATTAATACAGGGTCAATTTGATGATTCAGGAAAGCATCAACTTTTAAAACTTGATCAGATAGAACGATACCTTCACTTAAGATTTTCTGTTCTAGTGCGTGCACGGGAGAATTCCTCTAAGGGCAGATGCTTTTTCAAGCAAAAGCGTATTTTAAAAAGGCTCTCGAAAAATGCAAGCAAAATTGATCAAATTGATTAATTCGTTGCGCCTTTATACCCCGTTAATAGCAAACCATAGGAGGTATTGCCATCTTGGTGAGAAACCTTCACAGGAGCATAGTCAAGTTTAGGAGCTAACCAGAAAATCGTATCACGGTTTGGTTTATCATGTTTCATTACCACTTTAATGGTGTCAAAGGTACCGTAAGAGGTTTTAACTTTTTCCGCCCCTTGTTTGACAAAGCGACGTGATTCAACTTCTTTGGCGTCGGCAATTGGATAACTTGATTTTAAACCTGAAGTTTTTAAGTCTTCACGAAGTTGCAATTCAGCATTTAGCTCGTCCAAAACACCAGATTTCCAAGCAAAAGAACGTGCTTTGTCATCTTTCTTGGTGTTAATGATTTTAGCATTCGGATTAAAGTTAATGCTCATGGTGTTGTTGTGCACCAAAATTTTACTGCTGCGGTTAAAGTTATGAGAAATGATGTTGTTACCATTTAAGCTAAAATGACTTGTTTCCGTTGCAGAAGCAATAACACCTGCTTTGGCAGCAAAAACATAAGTCCAGTTATTTCCCGACTTGCTTAAAGTACGAGTTGCCGAACCCATATTTTTGCCGTTATAGCTAAATTGATAACTTGCCTGGAATGGACTCATGGCAAATGCTTGGCTTGAGAAACCAGCAAACAACAGTGTAGTGCTTACACCAGATGCCAACGCAATCGTTTTCAATACATTGTGAGCCATAAGTAGTGGGTTCCTAGAATGGTTGAATAAAGTATAAAGTTTTTGTTGCTTACTATTATGCGCTTTGATTATGAAGATAAAATTCGAAATTTTGTTCAATCTGTATCTTTATGTAGTTTTTTTCTAGGTAAAAATACAGACTTTAATCATTACTCACAATGCAATTTATTTTTGCTTAATTGGACTGACTTTGCTTTCTTCCTGTTCTTCCTCATCCGCCCAAACATCCATTGGTTCTTCGGACATTTTTCTGAATAAAGCAGTCAGATTGACATTGCCGATGACCACCAGTTCAGCTTCACGTAAAACGGCATGATTTACATGAACTTTCGCTAAGGTATCAATGATAGAGCGCTTTTTGCCTAACCAGCGGTTTAAATCCAGATGTAACAAGTCATCTTTAACTTTAATTACTTTCAGTTTCTCAAGAATCATACCCAAAGGGTCTTGGTTGAGTACTTTTTGATAGAAAAATAAAGCAAATTTTACGGCAAGTTTTTGGAATACATTTTTGAATTTGGCGTCAATGACCTGGGTATCGCTGATCTGTTCAAACACAATCAGCTGGGTAGCTTTATTCAATTCCATTTGAACCAGTTTCAAATCGACTGACAGGGTAATGTATAAACCTTTCACATCCAACGTTGCATATAAACGTAACCAGTCTTCATGCAAGTCGGCATGCAGATCTTTGAGCATGGAGACATTGTCGGTGACAAAGCGCTGAAAAGTTGCATTTAAAAAAACTTGAGATAGGGGGAATTCACGCTCATCCTCAATAAACCCTTCTGCCTTTTGGTACACCTGGCGTATACGTTGAGAGATATTGGATAGTAGCGTTTGCATATAAGGCATCCCAGCGAGTTAATCTTTTTAAACTTCGATAGATTTTGTCGAAAGTATTAAAAATACAGATATTCGATCTTGCAGTTTAGCAAAATTAATTGCACCATTTTCATGATTTTAATTGTCTACAGGTCGCTTGTTGATTGAGTTCTCATTTTTTCATTCAAAAGTAGACGCTGTGTTTATTTTATACTGCTTTTATGCAGTTTGGGGAACCTGACTTTTTGTCGGTTTAATGTGATGCTTAAGAAAATCAGTTTTGCACCTTTAATGCAGGCATGGTGGAAAGATCCAGTTTTCACAAGCGCAGTGATTGTGGCTGCTCTTTTGCATTTGATTATTTTGACCTTGCAATTTGCTATGCCTCAAGAAAGTGATGCCGCAGTCAAAGAAATTGCCGTCACCTTACGCCCAAGTCAGGACAAGGTAGAACAGGCTGATTTTCTGGCACAGGCAGACCAGCAAGGTTCCGGAACTTTCCGTGAAGCGCATCGTATGTCGAGCGATATGCCTGCTGCAATGGCTGAACAAAGTGCCGGCCAACAGCAACAGGAAACTTTGGAACGTTTACAGCAAAAGCGCGAATTAAGTTTTGAAGAAAAAGTGTTGATGACTACCTTAAGCTGGAAAAAGGAAGCAGAACAGAACCAGCGCAAAAAAGCTATGCAGGAACTGAATAGTCAGTTTCAGGCCAAAGCGGCTATGGTCGCAAGTCTGGAAGCGCAATATTTGCAACGTCAACAAAATTTCAGTCGCCAGCAAAAAATTAAAACAGTGGATGGTATTCAAGCCAAGCAGGACATTTCAGCGGCTTATTTGGAAAAATTCCGCGAAAAGGTTGAATTCTACGGTAACCGTTATTATCCCGATGCAGCGAAAGTGCAACGCCTCGCAGGAGAGGTTCGGTTAATGGTGATTTTGAATAAAAGCGGCGGAATTCGTGCCCTTCGCCTGATTGAAAGTTCGGGGCATAGTTTGCTGGATGAAGCGGCAAAGACTTCAGTACGCAAGGCAGCACCGTTTGGAAGCTTTGATCGGGGAATGAAGGATATTTCAGAGCTGCGTATTGTACGTACCTGGCGTTTTGATCCGGCTGAAGCTGAGTTTGAAGTACATTGATTGTATGGCGGTTCATCTGCTTTGCAAAAATTGCTAATCACGGTTTTTGATTAGGGTTTTAATGCGACGCTAATACATATTGTCCTTTTTGATGTCCATCCGGCCATGTCGCATTTAAGCCGGTTTCTGAAAGGTCGAGACGGGTCGGGAAGATTTCTAAATATTGGCGGTATTGGGGAGCGGCTTTCAAGCCAATACATGTCCCATTTTTCCACCATGTTCCTTCGGCATATTGGTCTAATGCACCCACTGCCAGATACCATTTAAACTTGCCGTCCGGTTCCAGTAAAAGCTCAGAGCCGACTTCCATCACGCCTTCCAGATAATAATGGCCTATCCAGGCATTTGCTGCCTGCTGGAATTTTACTTCTTTACATAGTGGTTCATTATTGGGCGGTTCATTACTGCGCAGTTTGTCATTGGCATACAGCTGGCATGCAGGAAATAACGCTGAAATCAGGAAAAGCCGGGAAATAATTCTGTTCATTATTTCTTCCGCCATTTTAGAGGGGATTTTAAGATTTTATGCTTATTTGGCATAAATAAAACCCGACTAATCGAAATTAATCGGGTTTAAAAAACTGGAATACAAGAACTACTGTTCAGTATATGGATTTGAAAAACCTACCTTGGCTAGAATTTCAATTTCCAATGCTTCCATTTCTTCGGCATCTTCATCTGAAGTTTCATGGTCATAACCCATTAAGTGCAATGTGCCATGCACCAGCATATGGGTGAAATGCTCAATCGGGGTTTTGTTTTGCTCAATGGCTTCCTTTAAAACCATAGGAATACAAATGACCAAGTCACCGATTGGAAGAGCATCCAGCATTGATAAAACTTCCTCTGGAATGTCACTTGGAAAAGACAACACATTGGTAGGTTTGTCTTTCTGGCGATACTCCAGATTTAGCTTATGGCTTTCGGCATTGTCTACACAGGCAATCCCTATCTCACAGTCTTGATCGACATCGATAAAACGCAGTGCAGTTTCAATGACCTTTTTAATATAAGCACGTTTCAGTACCAGTTCATGGGACTGGTAGTCTTGTTGCAGTGATAGGTTAAGTTTCAAAATGAATCCTTAAAATATCTTAATCCTGAGCATCGGCAGCGGCATCATTTTCAGCAATCAATGCTTCCTGACGCGCTTTACGTTCTGCCCGTGCTTCAGCATTAAGACGGTGTTGTTCACTGTCCCATCCTTCATAGGCTTCGACAATTTTTTGTACCAGCTGATGACGAACCACGTCACGAGAATGGAAACGAGTGATATGAATTTCAGTCACCGGTTCCAGCACACGTAAGGCATGTGAAAGACCGGACTGTTGACCACGTGGCAAGTCGACCTGAGTGATATCACCGGTAATGACCGCACGTGAACCAAAACCTAAACGGGTCAGGAACATTTTCATCTGTTCCGGTGTGGTATTTTGCGCTTCATCTAAAATCACGAAAGAATGGTTTAAAGTACGGCCACGCATATAGGCGAGGGGCGCAACTTCAATAATCTGACGTTCAATCAGTTTGGCCACTTTTTCAAAGCCCAGCATTTCATACAGGGCATCGTAAAGTGGGCGCAAATAAGGATCGATTTTCTGGCTTAAATCCCCCGGTAAAAAGCCGAGTTTTTCACCGGCTTCAACCGCAGGACGCACCAGCAAGATACGCTGAATTTCATTGCGTTCCAGCATATCCACCGCAGCTGCTACAGCCAGATAGGTTTTACCTGTACCTGCAGGGCCAATACCAAATGAAATATCGCTTTGCAAAATACGTTGCACATAGCGTTTCTGGTTAGCACCACGCGGGTTGATTCGACCTTTACGGGTTTGCAGCCACACCTCATTCAGACCGGTATGTTCCTGATGAGGATCGATTTGTAATTCACGGTCAGTTTGACTGCCCTGAATCATGAGATGCAAGGTATCTGCACTCACTTGCGGGCTAATTTCGGTTTCTTCATGTAGACGCATCAAGAGGCTTTCAGCTCTCTCTACTGCATCGATTTCACCATCAATGTAAAAGGCTTCGCCTCGATGGGAAATGTTGACGTTTAAACGTTGTTCAATTTGTTTCAAATGACCGTTATAAGCACCAAGCATGCCTTTCAAACGCTCCATCGAAACACCAGGAAAAGTTACTGTACGCCGAATCGCTGCAGTCAAGAGAATTCCTTATAAATGGTCTAGCCGATTACCTTACATTACGCCACGTCAGGCTCAAGATTCAAGAGCTCACCGTAAACAAAATTCAAAGTTTTAATTTCGGTAATCTCAATCTCTGCAAAACGTCCAACCCAAGCCGGATCACCAATGAAGGAGACATAACGGGTGTTGTCTGCCGTACCGACCAAAAGGTTCGGATCTTTATCGGATACGTTTTCAATCAATACGCGCTGAATGGTGCCGAGCATGGCATCTGTTTTATCAATGCTTGAGCGTTTAATCCATTGCTGAACTTTGGCCAGACGTTCTTTTTTCACATCTTCAGGGGTGTTGTCTTCAAGTTCTGACGCTGGTGTACCCGGACGTTTTGAATAAATGAAGCTGTAAGAATGGTCGAAATCCAAATCTTTGATGAATTGATAGGTTTCTTCAAAGTTCTGATCAGTTTCACCCGGGAAACCAATAATAAAGTCTGAAGATAAATGTATATCTGGACGGACTTGACGTAACTTTTTAATCTTCTCGATATACACGTCGATGGTGTGGTTACGTTTCATCGCTTTCAGTACATCGTTTGAACCACTTTGTACCGGCAAGTGTAGATGTGAAACCATTTGTGGCAAATCACGGTAGCACTGAATCAGGTCGTCGTTAAATTCAAGCGGATGTGAAGTGGTATAACGCAAACGGCCAATGCCCGGAATTTCAGCCACCAGACGTAGTAAATCTGCAAAAGTACAGATTTCACCTTCGAAAGTTTCACCGCGGTAACCATTGACGTTTTGACCGAGTAAAGAGATTTCGCGTACGCCTTTTTCCGCCAGACCGGCAATTTCAGCCAGTACGTCATCTAAAGGACGCGATACCTCTTCACCGCGGGTATAAGGGACTACGCAGAAAGAACAGTATTTGGAACAGCCTTCCATAATTGAAACAAAGGCTTTATAGCCTTCAACACGCGGTTCAGGTAAAAAGTCGAATTTTTCGATGTCAGGGAAAGAAATATCCACCAGCTTGATTTTATCTTTCTTTGGTTTTTCAATTTGATCGTTATGCTGATCCAGCATTTGCGGCAAACGGTGCAAGGTTTGTGGACCAAAAACCATATCGACATAGGGTGCACGTTTTTGAATGTTATCACCTTCCTGAGAAGCGACACAACCACCGACACCAATCACCAGATCAGGATTTTTTTCTTTCAGCTTGCGCCAGCGACCCAATTCGGAAAACACTTTTTCCTGAGCCTTTTCACGAATTGAACAGGTATTCATGAGCAGGATATCTGCATCACTTGGATCGGTTGTTAACACATAACCGTGTGAATCGCCCAACAGGTCTGCCATACGATGACTGTCATACTCATTCATCTGACACCCTTGCGTTTCGATATACAGTTTTTTGACTGAACCGTCGGCTGGGGTGTGCTGTGGCTGGGTAACAGTGTTTTCTGAAGCAGCTTGGGCACTATTTGGAATGAAGGTTTGAACCGTCATGTAGGCTCCTAAAAGGTAAATCGATGAAATCGCCATTCAAGATTGACCGGATCAGGTCGGATGAGCGAGCAATATTTCCTTTTTTATTTCAATACTTAATTGCATTGATTGAGAAAGATGAGGCTAGCTGCAATCTTGAAAAAATTGCGATTTGAATACAAGAAAGGCGCATATTTTAGCAGGAATCGAAGCTAAACTTATAGATATAAATAAAGCTACAAGAATATTGATTTGTGAAGTAAAAATGATTGAAAATTAATATTGTCTAATCATAAGGTTACACAACAGAACAGTAGAGTAGTTTAATAATAATTAAACTATTCAAAAATGATTAGATGCGACCAAGGCAATACTAAATGACAGAAGGCAAGCATATGTTTAATCGGGTAATCAATAAAAATTATTATAAAGTGCTTGCTTTAAGTGTGGCATCTAGCGGTTTTATTTCGATTTCCCATGCAGCCGATGAACAGTTTAATGATGCTTTGCGTGCTGCCAACTCAGGCAATGTTGCTTTATTACAACAATATCAGGCGTCGATGCAAAATGACGTACTGGGCTATTATCCCGAATATTGGTCATTGAATAGTAATTTAGCCAATCAGCCGGCCGGTAATATTGTTAATTTTTCCCAGCGTTATCCTCAATCTGCGATGGCTGAAAAACTGGCTGCCGATTATGTCGAAGAAAAAGTAAAGCAAGCCGATTTTGTGACGGCACAACCCATTTTACAGTATGTGACCAATCCGGATCAGGCAGAAAGCTGTGCAGTTGCTCAAGTTCGTGCAAAATCGGGTGATCCTTTGGTTTTTGCTGAATATAAGGATGTTTGGCTCGCCACCAGTTCACAACCTGAATCGTGTACCGGTTTAGGACGGATGATGCTGTCTAGCCCGCTGATGACCGAGCAGGACAGACAGCAGCGCCTATGGGGGCAACTGCGCGCAGGCCAGTCCGGTTTGGCTTTGGCAACTGCACAAAGTCTGGGTATGAGCCTGTCCCTTGCACAGCTCAATCAAATTCAGGCCAATCCTTTAAATTATTTATGGACTGCGCCTAAAGCTACTAGTGCAGATCAGGCTTATTTGATTTATGCCCTAGGACGTTTGGCCGATAGTGATTTAAATACCGCAATGGCTTCGGTAAAAAATGCAGCAGAAGGGACACCGCTGCAAGTACAAAAAGCACTATACCGTGCTGTGGGCTATATTGGTGGTACCACAGTGATGAAAAACAACTTTAATCGTGAAGTGCTGAATTATCTGGATGCCAGTTATGGATTGCCCTTTAGTGCGGAAGAAGCGGAAGTTTATGCCCGTCAGGCCATTCGCTTCAGTAGCTGGGAAAGTTTGATTCGGGCCATTGATGCCATGAGTGTGACCCAGAAACAGGAAGATCGCTGGCAGTACTGGTTGGCACGGGCTTCGGAACAGCGTGGCGATGCTAAATCTAAACGTGTAGCGCAAGAAATTTTTAAAAAGTTGGCTCAAGGGGATGATTACCATAATCTGCTGGCCAGAGATAAATTAGGCCAGAGTTACAATAGTATTCCCAATAATGTTCAACCTTCAAATAGTGATGTGCAGCGTTTAAGCCAAAATATTCATTTCAACCGTGCTTTTGCTTTACGCCGGGTAAATGCACCAGATAGTTATGTGAATCGTGAATGGAACTGGGCGGTGCGACAGGCCTATTTAAAACATGATGATGGCTTGCTGCTGGCAGCTGCAAAACGTGCAACAGATATGGGTTGGTATGATCGGGCCATTTATGCTGCTGACCGTACCGAATCCAAACACAACTATTCTTATCGTTATGCCATGCCACATCAAAGCTATGTGGTCAGCCATAGCCGTAATGCTGGTATAGATCCTGCATGGGCCTATGGTTTGATGCGTCAGGAAAGCCGTTTTGTTTCGCAGGCACGCTCGCATGTGGGCGCAGGCGGTTTAATGCAAATTATGCCGGACACGGCAAAACTTGTAGCCCGCCAAATGGGTGAAACCTATAACCCTGCAGCTTTAACCGATATGAATACCAATATTCGTTATGGTACTTTTTATTTGTCGATGATTCAGAACCAGCTCAGCAATAGCCCTGTGCTGGCAACGGCTGGCTACAATGCGGGGCCAAACCGGGCACGTCGCTGGCAACCCGACGCTCAGTCCATTGCCGCGGATCAATATACTGAAACCATTCCGCTGACTGAAACACGTGATTATGTAAAACATGTGATGACTAACGCAACGCATTATGGGGTATTGCTTGGGGAAGGGGCGCAATCGATTGAAAAAAGAATGAATATCATTCCATTGAGAATAAATCCTTAAACTTTAATTTTATTGATAGGTCTGACTTGTTGATGATATTTTTTGGGCAAACTTCAGTTTTAGCAAGATGGGCACTGTTCGGGGTGAGCGGTGCTGGACTAGGGCTACTTGCACCTCAAATTTTTGCCGAGCCTTTGCAGGGCTATGTCATGGTCGTGCAAATGACCCCCGCTGTATGTATGTTTGATGCTCAAAAATCCAAGCAGCGAAAATGTCTGGAAGGTTATTCACTGAATATTTCCGGTTTGTATCCAGAAACTTCAGAATCTGAATGTAAAACATCATCTTCCGCCATGCTATCGCCGCTGCAGGCGAAAGTCGTGGCACGTATCATGCCAGATGAAAATGCACGCGTGCAGCTTTGGCGGGGAATCGGTGGATGTGTAAAGATGAATTCAAGTCAATATTTTCGTACCATCATTAATTATGCCGAACGTCTTAAAGTCCCGGCTGAGTTGACCAGTCCTGAAACACGAACCATGCATCAGACCAATCTTCGGTTACGGTTTTTGCGTTTAAATTCGAGTTTACCTGCCAGTGCAATTAAATTTAACTGTGCGACCTCTCAAGGAAATGCCATTCTGACCGAAGTGAGACTTTGCTATAAAAATAACGGACAGTACAAGCAATGCTCAGTAGCGGTAGAAAATAATTGTCCCAATTTATTCATAATAAAAGGCTCTTACTAAGCTTTTTTATATTTCCTATCAGACTTTTGTTGAAATTCATTTTCTTTTCAATGCATATCGAAAAGGATTGGAGTACAATCTTTCGCGTTTATGATTATTAGATTAAACATTGATTATTTAATCGCATTGACTATCCTCAATTGGAGATAATTACATGAAGCAACCTGTTCGCGTTGCCGTTACTGGCGCTGCTGGTCAAATTGGTTACAGCCTATTATTCCGTATTGCTAGCGGCGAAATGCTTGGTAAAGACCAACCCGTTATTTTGCAATTGTTAGAAGTTCCTTTTGAGAAAGCTCAACAAGCGCTTAAAGGCGTAATGATGGAACTTCAAGACTGCGCATTCCCACTTTTAGCGGACATGATCGGTACTGATGATCCTAAAGTTGCATTTAAAGATGCTGACTACGCGTTATTGGTTGGTTCACGTCCACGTGGTCCAGGTATGGAACGTGCTGACCTTCTTAAAGTGAACGGCGAAATCTTCATTGGTCAAGGCCAAGCACTTAACGAAGTTGCTAGCCGTGATGTTAAAGTTCTTGTTGTAGGTAACCCTGCTAACACTAACGCTTACATCGCTATGAAATCTGCTCCAGATCTTCCAGCTAAAAACTTCACAGCAATGTTACGTCTTGACCACAACCGTGCTGCATCTCAAATTGCTGCTAAAACTGGTAAAGCGGTTAAAGACATCAAACAACTTACAGTTTGGGGTAACCACTCTCCAACAATGTATGCTGACTACCGTTTTGCGACTATCAACGGCGAAAGCGTTAAAGACATGATCAACGACCAAGATTGGAATGCAAACACATTCCTTCCTACAGTTGGTAAGCGTGGCGCTGCAATTATTGAAGCTCGTGGTTTGTCTTCTGCTGCTTCTGCTGCTAACGCTGCAATCGACCATATGCGCGATTGGGCTCTTGGCACAAATGGCGAATGGGTAACGATGGGTATTCCTTCTGACGGTTCTTATGGTATCCCTGAAGGCGTAATGTTCGGTTTCCCTGTGACTACTGAAAACGGTGAATATAAAATCGTTCAAGGTCTTGAAATCGATGCATTCAGTCAAGAACGTATTAACTTCACTCTTAACGAGTTAGAAGAAGAACGTGCAGCGATTGCTGACATGCTTAAATAATTTAATCTAAAAGATTAAATTAAAAAAAGCACGCCAATGGCGTGCTTTTTTTTGTTGCATCATTTTTATAGAACAAAAAATAACATGCTGTGATGGAGGGATAACTGAATTATTCAAGTTTTTTGTCTAACTTATAAGCAAGATCATCAATAAAAGCTGAGGTACACAAGATGTTAGAGCAGCTCCCTACCATGGAAGTTTTTTTTGAACAATTAGGGCTGGATTCAAGCCCTAAGGCCATTGATGAGTTTATCCAGACCCATCAAATTGGTATGGATGTTCCGTTACATAAAGCCCCGTTCTGGTCTAGGTCACAGCACGATTTTCTGATTGGTCATTGGAAAGAAGATGATGATTGGGCAATTTTTGTTGATGTGCTCAATGAACAATTACATATGGATGCTGAAGGCTCCGGAGCATGCGACGTACCTGTGTATGACCAGAAATAATATTTTTATTATTTCTGGTTTAAAGGTTATTCATTATTATCGGAGTCTTAAATGGTATTTGAACAATAGCCTACTTTTTGGAGCTCTTTTTTGAACAATTGGCTCTGAATTCGAGTCCAAAAACATCCATGGTCAATTGACCATGGATGTTTCTTTATATACAGCACCATTCTGGTTGCGTGTTCAGCATGATTTCATTATCAGTCATTGGAAAAAAGGATGATGAATGGGCGATGGCGGTCGATATCTTAAATGAACACTTGCATACCGAAGACCGGTTTTCAACCTCCACGTATCAGTGAACACAAATTGAAACAACAAACCTAGTTTTATGACTAGGTTTTTTTATGAACATCTTATAAGTTAATTGAATAATAAATGATAGTTTGGTTGATAAGGAGTGTGCCATGCTTATGAATAATAACCCATCCTTTAAAATGTTATTTGAACAACTCGGGCTGGCTTCTAGCCCTGCGGCTGTTGAGCTTTTTATACGGACCCATCAATTACCTGCACATCAAAATCTGCATGATGCTCCCTTCTGGAATAAATCCCAGCGTGAGTTTTTAATTCGCTATTTAGTGGAAGATGCAGATGAGTGGGTCATGTTGATTGATGAGCTGAACCAGCAATTACATATGAATGCTACTAAATTACAGCCTGCTTAAACTTCGATCTTAAAATTTTCGATCCTTATTGGTATTTTTAATCTTATTTAGGGAAAAGGAAGACGAACAAGAAGTCAATGGACGACTGAAAAATGGGAGCGATATCCTTATTCTGAAGAATAAAGCACCGAAACAGAAAACGCCTCATCGGAGGCGTTTTTTACAGATGCATCAGCATTAATGCAATTTACTTTTTACTAAATTAACAAACCAGTCGTGTTCACGGAATGGGTGGAAGGCTGGATGCTGCTGTAGTAGGATTAAGTCAAACTCAGCAGTTTTACTGTATTTTGTGAGCCAATGTCGGGTTAATGCCGTTTCACTTTTGACCGCAGAAGCATAGGCCAGGAAGAAGTAAATATCTCCATACTCATCATGAGTAATGGGTTTTAAGATTTGCTGGGTAATTAAGGCAAATCTTTGTTCCTTGGTGATTTCGAAATACAGCATATAGGCTTTGGCCAAATGCATGGATAAGTTCATATATAAACTTAACGGCATTTCTTCAAATTCAATACGACCCTGTTCAAGCAATACTACGGCTTCTTGCAGGAAATGAAGCTGTTCCTGACGTACGATACTGAGTGTAACCAATTGCATACGTAACTCAGCGCGTTCCAAGGCAAGTTTTGGTGTATTCCCTTGTAAATACAACTGATCGGTTTCGCCAATACGTTGAATAATTTGTTGGGTGTTTTCCCGCATCGGTTACATCCTCATCTGTCTATGATTGCTATATGAGGATGTTTTTCCAGATTTAAAGCATCCTCTGGGGGTAAATTACCAAATGGAATTGCCGCTGCGTAACCATGCGGTAATGGATAAGCGCTGATGCTTGGTTTTGAGTACCTCATGCAATAAATCACTTTGGAATAGGGCAATGCGGTTCGGTTTTGGCGGGATGATGTGCCATTGATCCTGCTTGTCCTGCAAACGTAATTCACCGCCCCAATCTTCGTGCCAGTCTTCATGTAAGTAATAGACTGCCGAAATCACACGGTCATTTTTTTGTTGTGGATTGTCGCGGTGCAAGGCATAAAACTCACCGGCGTTATAACAGGCAAAATGGGCTTCAACTTCACGAATACCGAGGAAAAATGCGCGGTTCAGTTGTTCGGCCAAGCCTTGCAGTGTTTGTATGTGCTGTTGGGCTTTTTCTAAATATTCATTAATCCATAAAATGTGATCACTACGAATTTTGCTGATTACACCGTTCTGAATGGCAGCATCTCTAAACTGATTTAAATGAGAAATACATTCTTCAGCCAAAGCCTGTACATAATCCTGAGGATAAAGATCATCAATAATGGTAAAGCCTTGCTGATCTAAATCTTCAATAATTTGATCAACATTGCATGACTTCGGGAGGTGAATTACATCCATAAAGATAGACTCAAAAACAGGATAGAAAAATGCTGACGTATTCTAGAGCAAGATATCCTGCGGAACGAAACATTTTTTCATGCTAAAATATCGGTTGATATCAGGAATTAAAGAAACATGAATTACCGTCACCATTTCCATGCAGGCAACTTTGCCGATGTCATGAAGCATGTGTTATTACTGCAACTTTTAACACGTTTAAATGCCAAAGATAAACCTTATCGCTATATCGATACGCATGGTGGGGCAGGTAAATATGATTTATCGACTTCTGCAGCACAGAAATCAGGCGAGTTTTTAAATGGTATTCATCGTTTAATCAAGCTTGATGATTCAATTACTCGTAATGCACCTGAAGGCGTAAAGCAATATCTTAAGATTGTTCAGGATATGCGTGAAGTTTCAGGTAAAGGGGCTTATCCAGGTTCACCATGGTTTGCCTTGGAAGGCATGCGCGAAATAGATAAAGCGACTATTTTTGAAATGCAGCCCGAGGTGTTTCAACAGTTGCGCTTTAATGTTCGTGACCGCCGTGCCGGTTTGCATGAGCGTGATGCCTATGAAGGTTTGCTTGGGGTGATTCCACCGAAAGAAAAGCGCGGTTTGGTGATGATTGATCCGCCTTACGAATTGGAACGTAAAGATTTTCCACAATTGGTAGAATTGTTGGTTGCTGCATACAAAAAATGGCCTACCGGTGTTTTTGCAGTCTGGTATCCGATTAAAGACCGCGCCATGATTGAGCGTTTCGAAAAGAAAATGATCAAAACTGGTATTCGCCGTCAATTGGTGTGTGAAGTTTGTGTGTGGCCAGATGACACTCCAGTGGGCTTGAATGGTTGTGGTTTACTTGTGATTAACCCACCTTGGAAATTTTCTGAAGATGCGGATGAAGCATTACAATGGCTGTTCCCGCATTTGCGCATGAGTGAAAATGGTGGACATGCCGCTGTCCGTTGGTTGGTTGGCGAATAAGTTATACGTTTGAAAGAGATACGGTTACATTTAGGATCGACAAGAATGACAAGTATAAACAAACCTGAAAGTGAATCTTCTACACGTGATGAACATGGTTTTGATGGCATCACCTTTGAAGTGGAGGAAGAAGAGCATACCCATGAGGGACAAAAGGTGAAACGTCGTGGAATCTATCTGTGGCCGAATCTGATTACCACGGCAGCTTTGCTGTCTGGCTTTTACTCCATTATTGCCAGTATGAATGGTGATTTCATTCACGCCATTTATGCCATTTTTCTGGCAGCTTTGTTTGATGGATTAGATGGTCGGGTAGCGCGTGCAATTGGTGCTCAAAGCCCGTTTGGCGAACAGTTCGATTCCTTGTCGGACTTGCTTGCTTTCGGTGTGGCACCGGCTATTTTAATGTATAGCTGGTGTCTACATGATTTGGGACGGATTGGGTTAGCCGCCTGTTTTGTGTATACCGCTTGTGCAGCATTCCGTTTGGCACGCTTCAATGTACAAATTGGTGTGGTGGATAAGCGCTATTTTATTGGTGTTGCAAGTCCATTAGCCGCCGTGATTATTATTACCCTGATTTGGGTTGCACAAGATTTCCCGCAAATTTTTGATGTACGTGAATTTGGTATTCAGCTCTTTAATGCTATAGCGATCATTGCTGTGGGATTACTGATGATTTCTAATATCAAATACTATTCATTTAAAACATTTGATCGCAAACGCGTTCCATTTTTTGTGTTGCCGATCGCTGTATTTATCTTTGCCGCGATTACTTATAATATTCCTGTAGGGATTATGGTAATTTCCATTATTTATGCACTGTCTGGTTTTGTGACCACTTTCCTTGCGAGAAAAAATACCGCCATATAAAAATGAGAACGCTATACTGAAAATAAAAGGAGCAAGATATGCAGTTGTTTCAAGATTTATTTGATCGTTCCAAACAACTCAATCAGGCTCCACTTCAGTCGCGCTTGGCATATCATGCGCAAAAAGGCCGTTATAAAATCATTCATCAAGGATTGATGATTCCTAATTTGCCGGCACCCTTACATTATCTTAATTTTATTAGCCTGATTGGTCAGCCGAATGCGGCAATGCTGCGTAATGAAAGTGCTATTCATACCACCGCCTTAGATACTGCAACCACGATTGCCAGTATTAGCTCGCATATGGTGGGGCAATTGAATTCTTACTCGGTAGGACAGGACTGTTTTTTTACAAAAGGGCATTTTCAGTTTTCAGATCGGGAAACAATTCGCGGCAGTTTTCCGCATTTTCAAATACAGCGTAAAGATAAAGAACTGAGTTTTGATTTATCGATTACCACCAGCAATATTATTTCTTATTTTACTCAGTTACGTATGGGGTTGGCGGATCACTGGTCTTTACTGTGTCAATGTGAAGGGCAGCTGACTTATAAAGAACAAAAATTTGAAATTCAGCAGATGGGCTGTTTTGAATATGCACGCTGCATTAATTTTTCCTATTTGCCTTTGGCATTTTTTACGTATCAGGTAATAAACCTGGAAAATCAGCGTCAGCTGCTTTTGGCACAAATTCGTGATTCTTTTAATGGCATTTTGCAATCACGACTCTATTTAAGAGATGCAAAAACAGGCAAGACACAAATGTTTGACCAAAACGTTCGCTTTAAGGTGCATCGGGTTTATCCAAAAGTAAAAACACCGAATGGACAAAGCATGTATTTGCCACGTGAGTTTGAATGGGGCTACGAAGGTAAAGATGGCACCTGCATTTCCATACAAGCACAAAGCCGTGGAGATTTTAAATTTGGCCTGGCGGCAGGCTATGTGGGCAGTTTTAAATATCAAATCCGCATTAATCAGCAGGAAGAAACGGGTGAAAGTGGTTATTGTGAATATATCGATTGCCGCTCACTCACCTGGCAAGAAAAAAATAAACAAGAAAAAATGCGCGATGAATTAGCCAATCCTGTACCTTTTGCATGC